>JAUIMA010000061.1 GCA_030432675.1 Candidatus Hydrogenedentota bacterium
CCCAGGAGTATCTGGCGGCCGAAGCCTATTCGCCGGCCTATCGCGCTGTGGCCGAGTCTTTTCTGTCCCAGGTTGATGAGGCCATCGTCTACAACGAAATCATGAAGTCTCACCTGGAACACCATTGCCGGACTGTTCATGTCGTCCCTGGTGGCGTGGATAGTCAGCACTTCACCTTCGAGCCACCGGTGCCCAAGACGCCGAAGGATGGGAAGCGCATTCTCATGACGGGCCGGGCATCGGATCCGATGAAGGGGTTAGACGTTTTGCTCGAAGCGGGTGAACGGCTCTATGCCCAGCGGCGCGACTTCAAGATTCACGTCACGGTGCCCGAGGAGACCCCCCTGCCGCCCTTCGCACTGGCCATCGGCTGGCAATCTCACGCGTCCCTCGTGAACTATTATCACCAATCGGACGTGTGCGTGGTGCCCAGTCGTTGGGAGGAGCCCTTTGGACTCGTGGCCCTCGAAGCCATGGCGACGGGCCGTCCGGTTTGCGCCAGCCGTGTCGGTGGACTCCAGGAAATCGTCGTTCACAAAGAGACCGGGTTTCTCTTTGATGCCGGTGACGCTGCCGAATTGGCCAAGCAGTTGGAGATCCTCCTCGACAATCCCAACCTGCGTCAACGGATGGGCATTGCGGCCCACCGGCGGGTCTATGCCGAATACAGGTGGCCTCACATCGTGGAGCACCACTATTTGCCTATCCTGGAAGGGGCGCTCGCTTCGCACCGGGGAGAAGCCGTGCGATGAGTGAAGAACGTATTTGCGCCTTCTACAGCACGGGTCCTCACTATGTGCGGATGCTCCGGGCCCTTCGCGAGCATTATCCAGACGCCGTGATCGTAGCGGCCATCCCAGCCACCTTCCCCTTTGACGTCATTGCCGAACTGGCCGACGAAACCGTGCGCCTCCCTGAGGGCGGGCAACGGGGTGGTATGCGCGTGGCCCTAAACGTCTTGAAACAGCTTCGGCGCGCACGATGCAGCCACGTGGTTATCATGTTCGACAGCCCCCGGCTGAATGTACTGACGGGGCTGAGCGGTATTCCCAACCGTCGCTGTTACACCGTGGATGGTCGATTCTACCGACTCACGCGGCGAATGCCTGACTTACTTGGACGCGTCGTGGGCCAACGAATCCACGGACAGTGGGACTATCTGCGGGCCTGGTGGGGCACCCGGCGACTCTAGCGCCATCGCCCCGCGTCGTCGCTCGACGATGAGCTAGGCCGATACCTGTTCCATCGGGATAGCTTCGTCGATGAGCATGACCGGAATATCTTCGCGAATGATATAGAGGTAGGCGCCATCTTCGCGGAGCAATCCGCTATCGATCGCACTTTCCACCACCTCACCCCCCCGGTTCTTCAGTTCGCCGGAGGCAATCGCCGCGTTGATGCGGTCAACGACTTCTTGTTCCACCACCGTAACCGGGGTTTTATTTTCTGGACAGACGAGAATACTCAGGAGTTCGGTGTCGACCATGGTCAGGACCTTTCTCATAATTCGAAGCTTGCTTACGGTATCCCCGGAGCCAGAACGCTCACGGACCGGGAGCACCGCCGGGGCGATAAATCGCCCACTCGACGACGCATGTCCATTGTACGATATCCGTACGGGGACGGGCGAGTTCTTCAACTCGTTTGACAGGATGCCCCCCTTCTTCGTAGGCTATTGTTCAGGGAGACGTTGGTCATGTACACCTGTTTCAACTGTGGTGCGGCGTGGGATAGCAGTCTTCGCCAGCCCGCTGTAAAAGAAACGTGTGAGGGCTGCGGGGCCTATCTACACTGTTGTCGAAACTGTACATACCACCGCCAGGGCTATCCGAACGCGTGCTACATACCCGACACGGAAAAGATCGCGGATCGGAGACGGGCAAATTTTTGTGATGAGTTCGAGTTCATTTCGGTCACAACCCGGGAAAAACGTGCTGGTGCTCCCAGGAAAGGCGATGCCACTTTGGCGGCATTGCTAGGAGAAGGGAGCGATACGCCGGAATCCACATCGGGAGTGAAGGAATGGCTGGGAACGTCCGATAAAGTACCTGAGGAGTTTGACGACTTATTCGAGGATTAGGGAGTAAACGGGCCTTCGCCTTGATAAACCACGGGTCTCGTGGTACCCTCCCTTAGGGTAATCAGCTATCCATAAAGTGAACAACGTGTGACAAATACGAACGAAGTACATCGCATCCTGGTGGTGGATGACAAAGCCAACATGCGTCAGATGTTGGAGACCGCGTTTACCGATCTGGGATATGGGGTCGATACGGCAGCGAACGGGCAAGAAGCCATTGCGCTCATCTCCAAGCACCGGTACGCCGTTGTCATTTCCGATATGAACATGCCGGAATCCTCCGGATTGGAAGTTCTTCGGACCGCCAAATCCGTCTCCGATGAAACGGCCGTTATTATCGTGACGGCCTTCGGCACCATCGACACCGCCGTGGAAGCCATGCGCCTCGGCGCCTATGACTTTGTCACCAAGCCCTTTCGGCTGGAAGATATGGAGCGCAAAGTCGCCCGCTTTTTGCGCTCGCGCCAGGGAAATAATCTCCCCCCCGCTCAGACGTGGATACACCCCTCGGTGCAGCACATGGTGGGTGCCAGTGCTCAGATTCGGCGCCTGATGAAACTCATTGTAAAGGTCGCTCCCACCAACAGCTCCGTCCTCATCACGGGACCCAGCGGCGTGGGTAAAGAATTGGTCGCCCGGGCCATTCACGAAGCGAGCGCCCGTCGGGATCAGGCGTTCGTGGCATTAAACTGCGCGGCCCTGGCACCGGGCGTTTTGGAAAGCGAACTCTTCGGCCACGAAAAAGGTGCTTTCACCGGCGCGGAAGATCAGCGCCTCGGGCGCTTTGAAAAAGCACACAAAGGAACCCTCTTCCTCGATGAAGTGGGCGAGATCGATCCCCGCATCCAGACGAAACTCCTCCGTGTATTGCAGGAGGGTGAAGTGGAGCGCGTCGGGGGAGGCGAGCCCATGAAAATTGATGTGCGCATCGTGGCGGCAACGAACCGTGACCTCCGCGAAGCCATCGCCGAAGGTACATTCCGGGAAGACTTTTACTACCGGCTCAACGTGTTCTCTCTGGAAGTCAGTGGCCTCCGTGAGCGCCGGGACGATATCCCCGCACTGGTCGATCACTTCCTCCGCAAGTTTTCGCTGGAATTGGGCAAGGAAGTACTTTCCGTTGACGATGACGTTATTGGCATCCTGCTCAGCTATCCGTGGCCCGGCAACGTGCGTGAACTGGAAAATACCATTGAACGGGCGGTGGTATTGGCGGAAACCGACAGTGTGACGCGGGACGACCTCCCCCCCCACATGTTGCAAACGGCATCCACCGAACCTGAGGCCGTGCCTATTCCCAACCGCCCTGAGGGCTCATTGATTGAAAAGACGGACCGCCTTGAGAGCGATCTTATCCAAGGCGCCCTGGAGCGTTTCCGTTGGAATAAGACCAAGGCGGCCGAGCATCTGGGCCTGAAACGAACGACATTGCAGTACAAGATCAAAAAGTACGGGCTTGAGTAACTTCACCCTCACGTAGCGTAATAGCCCGCTTCACGACGCCTTCCCCTGATGGGGAAGGCGCCTTTTTTCGGGTGCCCGAAAACTCACGCCTGACGGGTGCATCATCACCGGAAATGATATACACTAGCTCTTTATCTGTTGTTGGGGAATCCACCTATCCGGAGAAGGATTGATGATGTTACGTTCCATTGAGTTGTCAGCTCGGCGCGCTTTGTTGGCCGGATTCATGACAAGTGGTCTGTTGGGCGGCGCAGCCTGGGCGCAATTGGAAAGTCAGGACACGTTGGCGGGAATGAAGACCGCACCGGGCCTGGAGGTCAGTCTCTTCGCAGCGGAAGACTTGCTGGTCAATCCAACTGCCATGGACATTGATGCGAAAGGTCGCGTCTGGGTGACCGAAGCCTCAAACTACCGCCTCTTCAAACATGAAGTGGCCGTGGAGGAAGGCGATCGGGTCCGGGTATTGGAGGATACGGATGGGGACGGGAAAGCCGACCAGGCTACCACCTTCTATCAGCACCCCACGCTCCAGGCCCCACTTGGCATCGCGGTATTGAAGGACCGGGTTTATGTGGCCCAGAGTCCCGAATTATTCTACCTGGAAGACACCGACGACGACGGAAAAGCCGATAAGAAAACGGTCATCCTCACCGGCTTCGGTGGGGTAGATCACGATCACGCGATCCACGGCATCATGGCCGGACCCGACGGGCTCATTTACATGACTGTCGGTGACGGCGGCCTGGACGTCACGGACAACTCGGGAGATCGAATCGTGGCGGGAAAAGCGGCCGAAAACCCGACCTACGATGCCGCAACCGTATTACGCACCGATCCCGATGGCATGCATCTGGAACTGCTTGCCGAGGGAATGCGAAATCCTTATGAGCCCACCATCAACTCTTTTGGCACCGTTTTCGGCTCTGACAACGATGACGACGGCAACGAGCAGGTACAGATTAACTATGTGATGGAAGGGGGGCACTATGGCTATTGGCCACGCCGCCAAGGTGATCGCCGACTGGATGAAGTCCATTGGAATAAGGACCGTCCCGGCGTCGTGCCCAATATGATTCGGACCGGGTTTGGGTCACCAACGGGCATACTGTTTTATGAAGGTCGTCTGCTGCCGGCCCGACTCCATAACACCTTGATTCATGCGGATGCGGGCCCTGGAGAGATTCGGTCGTATAAGCCCGTCGCCAACGGTGCGGGCTATCAGGGGAAAACCGAGATTCTGCTCTCGGCACCCCACGACAAATGGTTCCGCCCGAGTGACGTGTGTGTCGCGCCCGATGGCTCCGTGTTGGTGGCCGACTGGTATGACCCCGGCGTAGGTGGCCACAATATGGGGGACACGAAACGTGGCCGTATCTATCGGCTGGCACCCCCGGAAATTCCTTACACGGCACCCGTGTTAAATCTGAAAACCGACGAAGGACTGACACAGGCACTGGCCTCCCCCAATCTGGCCCAACGCTATCTCGCCCATGATGTCTTGAGCGGTGAACTCAAAGGCGCGGAAGTTCCTCTTCTCCATGCCATGTATCAGAGCAACGACCCTATCTTGCGGGCGCGCGTACTCTGGCTGCTGGGTAAAGAGCGAAATCACGGGCTGGAAACTCTCCTGGAACTTGCCCGCGACGAAGCCCCCGCCTTTCGGGTCCAGGCCGTGCGCCTTCTGGCGGACCGGGGTCCCGAATCGCTGTTTAGCGCGGAGTGGCTGCTGGAAGACCCGAACCCGATGGTTCGCCGTCAAGTGTTGTTGGAACTCCGCCGCTTTCCCGATTCATTGACGCTCGACAATTGGCTGATAGCGCTGGCCCTCCATTATGACGGGCAGGATCGCTTTTACCGCGAAGCCATTGGAATTGCCTTCACAAACCGGGAAAGCTGGGGCTTTGAGCGCCTCGCCTCGGAACTCGGAAATCGCTGGGATGAGCGTCTTTCGGGACTGGCCCTCCAACTTCACCCCGCAGAGGCGCAAGCACTCGCTGAGACTGCCCTTCACAACGATATGCTCGGTGCCACCCCCCGGCGCGCGGCCATAGACGTGTTAGATGCCATCGGAACCGAAGCATCAGGCCAGATGCTGGTCGCCTTGGTTGAAAACCCCGACTCCCCTTCCGAACTCTTTAAGCATGCCCTCCACCACCTCGCCCGGAATGGGGGACAAGACTGGCGCACCGTGACGGGCGGTGAATCGATGGATACCATGCTCGCTGCCGCCTTGGACAATCCGGACCGCGGTCCGGCGGTGTGGAAATTTATCACCGAAACGAAACGCCAGCAGTTTGTGCCCAGCCTCATCGCCCGCTCCAAACGAAACGATCTCCCCTTGGAATCACGCCTGGGGGCGATGAATGGCATCAAGGCCATTGCACCGCAAATCGCGCCGAAGGACGCCGACGCCCTCGTGGCGGAGCTCGCGACGCTGCTGGCGGACAAACACGATGTGCTGCGGGCGGCTGCCCTGGAGTCCATTCAACAGTTTCGGGGTAGCGCCAGCCGCACTATCCTCTTGAACCTCACGTTGGATACTGAGCAGGATATTGCGTTGCGTGCTGAACTGGCACGGCGTCTGGCAGCGACCCAGTCGGGGGCCATCGCCCTCCTCGATGCGGTCGAGCAGGAGAAGCTCCCCGCAGACCTGCTACCCATCGTCTCCGAACAGGTGCACAATGGTCCTTTTGAAGACGCGCGTATGATGGCCCAACAACTTATCCCCCGGGATGCCGCCGCTGACGGCACGGCCCTCCCCCCTATGGAGGAGCTCGTGGCCATGGTGGGAGACGTTACGAAGGGGAAGCAGGTCTTCTTCAGTGAGGACCATGCCCAATGTTTCCGGTGCCACCGCGTGGGCGACGAAGGCAAGGAGGTCGGCCCCAACCTGACGGTTATCGGCCAGAAGTTTGGGCGGGAAGGCATCCTGGAATCTATCCTTTATCCCAGTGCGGCTATCTCCCACGAATACGAAGTCTGGATCGTGGAAACGGAGTGGGAAGGCTACCTCAGCGGATTCATCGTGCAAGAGGATGACGAGACCCTTCAGCTCATGGATGCCACGGGAACCGTCAAGAACCTGAAGCAGAGCGACATCATCGACAAGCGCAAGAGCGCGACCTCTCTAATGCCCACCGGTCTGGCGGCGGCCATGACGGCACAAGACCTGAGCGACCTGGTGGCCTATCTCACCAGCCTGAAGTAATTGCGTTCCGAAAAAACGGGCGCGCAAGGCGAAACCATTCGCTCCTGCGCGCCCGTTGTTTTTGGGAGTAGCCAGCCTACTTCTTCAGCTTATCCCGGCGGGCCTTCAGTTCCTTCATGGTCGTCAGAATGACGCCCGATTCTTCGACCGCCTTCTTGGTACGTGGGTCGATCATGGCGAAGTAATCTCCGTAGAGAAAGTCCCGGTTGCCGTTGATTTTCCCGATCACGTCATTGGGCTTGGTGCAGTGGATGATCATGTAGGTGATGCCCGGTTTCAGGTTCTTGATGGCGTCTACATAGAGGGCCACTTTCTCGTCGATGTCGGTAGTTTTCCAGTCGTAGCTGTCGCCATGTACGTGATCCACGACCGGTAGTCCGCCCTCCCACACTTTTTCGGCCAATGCGCCCACACGAGGCACCATGAGAATGGGAATCTGTTTTTCAATGCCCACCTTTACGTAGCGCTCGATGAATTCGGGGCGAAAGAGGGTGCCCATGTGAGAGTCCATATGGGTAATAGGCAGCCCCATGGTTTCGGCCCGATCAATCTGTGCGCGAATCTCCAGCTCCACCTCATCGGCCGTCGCGTTATCTACGACCAGCCCCACGTTGTCGGGCAGGCACCCGTGCTCATCGGCGAGGCCGGGCACCTGATTCTTCCCGGCAAGGGGCACCCAGCGGTAGTCGTCGTATTCTGAGGTCAGGGTCAGGTGGAGGCCCATGTCGGTATCGGGGTTCGCCTTCATGTAGGGGATCCAGCCGGGCACCCAGGGGCAGGGCATCATGACGCTGACGGAGGTCACCAGGCCATACTCCAGGGCTTCCTTGGCCCCCTCATTATTGGCGAGGGACATACCCACATCATCACAGTGGATAATCAGCACGCGGTCGTCGGCTTTCCATCCGAGCCGCTCGCCATAGGTGGGCTCGGCGAGCGCCGAAAGGGATATACTCAGCAATGGGAGGGCGAAGAGCAAACGAAGAATGGTGCGCATGGCGAAATTCCTATTGGTTGGGAGGCTTCAGTCCATCTCCTGATACTACGGGGCACGGACTACGCTTGTCCACATTAGACCGGCGCATCAATAGTCCGGTTTTTCCCCAGGAATCAGGGGGTTACCGGCAGGATCTCCAACGATTCCACCGCCGTCCAGATAGCATCTTGCGCCGTCCACGGCAGAAAGTGATTCTCCCCATCCAGGACGACGATTTCGTGAATGACATCCGCCGAGAAATGGGCTTTCATGAAGTCCACATTTTCAAAGGGCACGAGCATGTCTTCCGTGCCATGGACAATGGAGACGGGACAGGCTATGTCCGCGAGGCGGGGCGCGAGACGTTCCAGACCGTGGCGCAACGGAACAAGTTCGTGGTTGGAGTTGCGAAGGGGGCGGGGCAGTAATTTTCGCACACCGGGAAGGTCACCTACATACTGAATGGTGTAGATGGTCTCGACACTGGGGGACAGCGAGCCTGCAACGAGCACGATAGCCCCCACGAGTTCAGGAAAATCGGCGGCGGCCTGTGCCACGATGGGCGCGCCCAGGGAATGGCCGACCAGTATGGGACTACGTCCTTGAAGGGATTCAAGGAGGGGCCGCAATACTTTGGCCTGATCGGCGATATCAGGAAGTCCGTTAACCGGGGTGCTCTCGCCGAACCCCGGGCGGTCCACGGCGATGACCTGATATCCGGGGTGCGGCGCTTGCAGGAAATAGGCCCAGTTGTCGGCGGCGCCGGGCGTACCGTGTACAAAGACGATGGGTTGACCGTCCACCTCGCCCTGCTGGAAGGTCATGAGGGTCTCACCTTCGTGAGCGATGGGTACGGCCCATTCCCGAGCCAGTTGGGATGTCTCCATGTCGAGGGCGGCGTAGCGTAGTGCGCCATAGGCCAAGAGGGTGAGGGCAAGGAGGACGCCGCCATAGACTCTCGCGCGTGAGCGGTGCGCCGGGCGTATCAGGTTGTTCACGAGGGCCTCCGGAGGGTGTCGGGTGTACATGTTGGATTGCGCACGACAGATGGTACCAGCGTAGCGTTGTCCCCCAGCCAAAAACAATCTCACAAGCTCCGGCGAGCTCCCTGGAGAACGCAACGACACGACATGACAGGCGAGACGCCTATCCCACGTTAGACGTTGATACAGGAGCCGACGGTGATGACTTCGTCAGGCTTCCGCTCTGGGTTGGGGCGGGAGCAATCCCAGATTCGCCATGAGCTGGAGGGCGTTGCTATGGTCGACCACGCCCTCGCGCATGGTGTAGTCGAAGCGGAGTTCGCCGCCGTCGAGGGTATCGGAGAAATGCACATTGCGCGCTTCGGCACCCATGCCGTCGGCGGCCTGCGTCAGCGCAAGGTCGTGGGTGGTTACAAAACCCACGGCGCCGCGCTCCACAAACGATTTCACGAGGGCCTCGGCCCCAATTTGTCGGTCGTGGGAGTTGGTACCGTGAAGGATCTCGTCGAGAAGAAACAACACGGGTTCCTCGTCCTCAATGGCATCCGAAACCGATTTGAGCCGTCGAAGCTCGGCGTAGAAACGGGAGATCCCCCCCTGGATGGAGTCCTGCACGCGCAGGGTGGCCCCGATGCGGAAGGGCGTCAGTCGGAGTGCCGTGGCACAAACCGGTGCCCCCAATTGGGCCAGCACCACGTTGATGCCCACGGTGCGCAGATAGGTGCTCTTACCCGACATATTGGAGCCACTGACGATGGTCAGTTTCAGTCCATCGCCCAACCGCACATCGTTGGGCACACAGGCACCCGGCTTGAGCAGGGGGTGCGACAACGCCGTGCCGACCAGGACGGACGGGCCTTCGGCAATGTCGGGGTAGGGATACTCCGGGTGCTCATAGGCGAAGCCAGCGATTGAGAGGAGTGCTTCAAATTCTCCAACCGCCTCGAGCCACTGGGGCACGTGCTGTCCCCACTGGAGCCGCCACGCTTCAATGGCATAGGCAAGGTGGACGCCCCACATGAGAAATATCGCCACGGGGGCAAAGAGCTGATTCAGGTGAAGATCGAAAAGGAAAACCAGACGCTCGAGCTGTTTGATGCGCTCCGAAACGGGTTGCTGCGCCTCGGTCAGACGGGCCTGAATATCCTGAAGGGTGGGGTCCGTAAATTGCTCTTCTTCCAGCCGTTCTAACAAGAGGGCCAGAACGCGCAGCTCGCGGGTGGGCTCTTCGACGGCCTGCACCACCTGGAGAATGGGTTGGGCCACGGTGCGGAGCAGCACGAGTTGAACCGCAAAAAAGAGCACGGCAAAGAGATAGAAACCGGTGGCCAAGCCAAAGAGCACGGAAGCCACTGCGAAGGCGGTTAAGACCACGAACTGGGTACGCCGATTGTTCTTCGGGAACGCTGCGGGCTTCACGGCCCACTCGGCGAGGGATTGCCCTTTCACCGAACGTCGCACGGCCGTCGCCAGTCCCCCCAGATCTTCGCGCAGGGAAACGCGGTCCGTGAGCTCGCGGATGGCCCCCTGGCGGGCGAGGATGGATTCCCGGGCCTGGGGCTGCTGGAGCCACTGGGCCACATTGTGCTCACCGGATACCGTGTGGGCCTGGCAGATAAGCTCAAAGAGCGATGCCTCGCCAAAAAGGTCCAGGTCAAGGGCGTAACCGTGTTCCTCTTCCATATAGGCGAGGCTTTGATTACCATCACCGGGCCACGCACCAGCGATTCGTCGGAGTCCTTTTTCGTAGTGGGTGATGGCGGCTTTCACGCGGGCGAGGGACCGTGCTGTACGCTCGTGCCATACGACCAACACAATAAAGGCGGCGAGGGGCAGCACCAGCCACCACCAGGAAAGGGCGTCACTCCACCAGGCACCGGCACCGATCAATAAGGCCAGTGAGAAAACAGCGAGACGGGCGTTGGCAATGACATCGAAGCGCTGGTCAAACTGGACACTGTCGCGCTGCAACTCGGCCAGTCGCTGCGTATAGGCCGCAGCGGGATCGTGGCTGGAATGGGTCATGAATACTCCTACGTGGATTGACCGGGAGATTGTACTACGAAACAGGGCGCCCCCGCCCCGGCGGCCCATAGTGGCCCAATGGGTGCCCCAAACGCAACCCGATTCGGTTGCATCCCCGCGCCCCCCTTGCGTATGCTGCCCCCGGTACCTGCTGTGGCCAATCCGCGCCCGGCAGTGTCTGTGGAGGAGCGGCGTCACCGTCGCGAAGCACGCCCCCCGGGGCGCAACGATGATTGCTGCATGGAAGAACCATCCCCCATCCTATCGGTGGTGTTGCCCGCCTATAACGAGGCCGAGAACGTGGCTCCCGTGACCCATCGCCTTTGTGAGGCGATGGAAGGACTCGCACGCCCCTTCGAAATCCTCTGGGTGAACGATGGCAGCACGGATGATACGGCAGATGTCCTCGAGCAGCTGTGTGCGGAAGATGGACGGATTCGCACCCTTCACTTTTCCCGCAATTTTGGCCACATGGCGGCCCTCTGCGCTGGATTGGAAGCAGCCCGGGCCACGGGTGCAGTTATTACGATGGACGCCGACGGCCAACACCCCCCCGAGCTCATCGCGGAGTTGGTGGCCCGCTGGGACGACGGCGCAGACATTGTGCAGACCCTCCGTGATCCGGCGACGCAAGAAGGCCTCTTAAAGCAGCAGACCTCGAAAGGGTTTTACCGCGTCTTGAGCCTGCTGGCGGATATTGAGCTGCCCGCCGGCGCGGCCGACTTTCGGCTCATGGATCGTCAGGCCGTCGATGCGCTGAACGCCCTCCCCGAGCGCGTGCGTTTCGTCCGGGGCCTCGTGCAATGGGTGGGCTTCGAGTGTGCCTATGTGCATTACGCATCTGCCCCCCGGCTGGCAGGCACGACGAAATATGACTATTGGAAGATGATCAGCTTCGCGCTCAGTGGCATCACGTCTTTCTCCGTGCGGCCCCTGCGCCTCTCTTTTCTCATGGGGCTCATCGTCATCGCCCTGGCGGTTTGTTACAGCCTCTTTGTGGTCTGGGCCAAGTATGCGGGCCTTGCCCTCACGCCCGGGTGGGCCAGCATTCTTCTGGTGGTCATGCTCCTTGGGGGCGCCCAGCTCTTTGCTATCGGCATCGCGAGCGAATACCTGGCCCGCACCTACATGGAACAAAAACAACGGCCCGTCTATATCCTGAAGAAGCCCCGACCGAAAGATGAGGCCAAATCATGAGCTCCGAATGTATTTGCTGCGGTGCTGATGAAGCAGCCCCCCACCTCCGTGGCCTCGTGCGTTGTCCCCGGTGCACCCATGTGTGGGCCGATCTCACCCTCACCAAGGAGGAACTCCAGGCCCTCTACTCGGAAAATTATTTCCTCGGTGAAGAGTACCTCGACTATGAGAAAGAGAAGCCTGCGCTGGAGCGTAATTTCTCCCTGCGCCTCCAGGAACTACTGCTCCGTGTTTCGGCGGGTGGGCAACTCTGGGAAATCGGCTCGGCCTATGGACACTTCCTTCAACAGGCGGGCAAACATTTTGAGACGGCGGGCTGTGACATTTCTGAGCACGCCGTGGCTCACGCCCGCAACGAATTGGGTCAGGCGGTTCAGTGTGGCGATTTCCTCCAGCTTGATGCGCCTATGGAGCAGGATGTGGTTTGTCTGTGGGACACCATCGAGCACCTCTCCGAGCCGGCGGCCTATCTGGAGAAAAGCGCCGCGCAGTTAAAACCCGGCGGAGTCGTGGCCCTGAGCACCGGGGACATCAGCGCCTTCATCGCGCGCCTCCGGGGCGAAAAATGGCGCCTCATCCACCCGCCCACGCACCTGCACTATTTTACCGCCGCATCCATACGCACCCTGCTGAGCCGACTGGGCTTTGTCGATATCGAAATCCACTATCACGCCTTCTGGCGCAGTGCCGATGCGGTGGCCTATCGGCTCCTGGGCTACCCCGAATCGCGGTGGACCGCTCCCCTGTATCGAGCCCTCGCGCGTTGCGGCCTGTTGAATTTTTCTTTCCCCATGAATACCTATGACCTCATGACGGTCTATGCGCGCAAGGGCGACGCACCGGACCCAACCTGAAACCGGCATCCATGACCCTCTCTCCGAATACGAAAAACCGGTTGCGCGAGTGTGCGCTGGCCTTCCTCGCGCTACTGATCATTGCCGGTGCGCTGGCGACCACCTTTTCCCATGTGCTCCAGGCAGGTCCTGATGAAATTTCGGGACGCTATGACGTCTACCGTTACTATGGCCCCATTACGTTCTACCTGGACTACTGTGTGAGCCAGGGGGAGCTGCCGCTGTGGAACCCGCTTGTTTATTGTGGACTACCGAATGCCGCCAACCCCCAGGCCTTTGTTTTCTACCCCCTGAATCTTCTACGCAGCCTCCTCCTCTCCGAGATCAGTCCCCAGTCCACCCTCCGCAGCCTCATCGGATTCATGGGGCTTCACCTCCTCTTCATGGGACTGTGCACCTATCTCCTGGGCCGTGCCCACAAACTGAGTTTTCCCGGCGCCCTGGTGGCCGCGCTGGCCTGGGTGTGCAGCGCCCTGATTGTGCGGCGGGCGGGAGAGTTTCACTTTCTCTATACCATCGCGTGGCTTCCCTTGATACTGCTGTTTGTAAAGGCGGCCATCGACGCACCCACCGGACGTAAGCGCCTCGCCCATTGCACGGCAGCGGGTGTCTTCCTCGGCATCAGTATCCTTGGCGGCTTCTTACAGATTGTGAGCTATCTCGGAGTCTGCATCGGCATTTACGCCCTCGTCTACCGGGTCGTGCTGCCCCACGCCACCACCGAGCCGACTGGCAGCCCGGGCATTCGGGGCTTCTCCCGCGAGGTCCTGGCCTTTGGCGCCATATTCCTCTTCGCCGTGGTGATCGGCATGGCCCTCCTGCTACCGGTGGCGGAATTGACGGGATTCTCGGCGCGGCAAAAGGGCATGCCCGTGCCCATGTATTCCGACTTGATGAAGTGGGATGTAACCCGCCTCTACCAGAGTCTCGTGGTCTTCGCGGGCATGAAATACGAGGCGGAGACGCTTCGGGGAGCTGGAATTATCGTCTTCCTCCTGGCCATTGCCGGCTGCTTCCATCGTAACCGGCGGTTGGTGGGCCTCTTCGCCCTTCTGACCTATGTCCTCGTCGACTGCGGCTTTGGTCCCCCCTTCCCCATCGCCTCGCTGGTCAATGCCCTCACCCCCTTCTCGGCGTCGGCCTACTCCCGGGGTTTTGATTTCGCTCTCTTGCCCCTGGGCCTGTTGGCCGGGCTAGGCGTGGATGCGCTGTGGCACGGGCGGGGCTCCCGACCGGCACAGATTCTCATGTCGTTGTTACTCGTCTACGGTGCGGCAGGCCTCATTATTCCGCTGGTGCAATGGACATCGCCCCACCCCTACCTGCCCGTCAACAAGGCCGTATACCTCCTCCCGGCAGTGGCCGCCCTGGCGATGTTGGCCATCGGCTGGACACCCCGTTCCTGGCAACGCTCCGGGATGGTCTTATTACTCCTGTTCCCGGCGTTACTCTTTGCGGAGACGTGGTCGTGGAATCGCCACTATGTGCCCTGGATGATCAAGAAGGAGTTTCGGGACGCCCAGCCCATCCAGCAGGCCGATCATGCCTTCCCCACGACGAACCAACGCAGCACAGACCCCATCGCCAATCGGGGGCTCTATTCCCTCCGCCCTGCAATGAACGGGGTAGACCCACTACACTTCGCGGATGTGCGCAACTTTTTGAGTGGTACGCCCCGGGACAAACGGTCGCACCGTCTGGTCACCGATTGGGAACCGACGGCAGAGAATCACCGGGGGAACCTGCTGCTGAAACGCTATTTCTGGCTTTCCCGCTATGCGGTTGAGGGCCCCCTGCCCGACAAGCAGACCCCCTTCCCGGCGACGACCACCACCTATTTGAACGAAGGTTCTACGGTCGACTTCCCGCCGCCACCCGGTCGGGGCGCGTATGCGAGTGTGTCTCCCCAGGCCAAACGGGTGGAGATTCCCGGCATGGACGCCCTGCTCGCCCGACAACGCTCTGGCAATCAGCGGCAGGTGCGATTTGATCTGGAACTGCCCTCCGAGTTGGACGGTGTGAAGGCGGGCTCGGCGGGGGTACTGGCCTCAACGCTCGTCATCGAATATCGAAGCACCCTCGCTGCCCAGGTGGACACCCGCTTCACGGACCCGCGCACCGGTCTGCGCCATTGGGGCAAGCGACATCGGGTGGACAACTCTCGGAACGTGATGAAGCGCCTGGAAGTGCCCATGCCCGATCTGGCACGCTCTCGGGCCGAAATTAGCCTCAAGCCCGAAGGGGCGGGGACCTTTCATCTGGATGCCGTCTATCTGATGGTGGACAAAGCCGACGAAGACGGACTTATCGCCATCAATACCTTTCGTGCCAACACGATCGAGTTGGAAGTGGGTCCCCTGCCTGGCCCTCGCTTGCTGACCTTTCTGGATGCCTGGTATCCCGGTTGGCGTGCCTATGTAGATGGCCAGGAAGTCTTTCTCCTCCAGGCCGACGACGTGTTTAAGGCCATCCCGATTCCCGAAGGCAGCCACACCGTGCGCTTTGAGTTTCGGCCGCGCACGGTTACGGTTGGTATGGCGACAAGCATCGCGGGCTTTGTGCTTGCCCTGGGCCTCATTGCCTGGTTGGTCTTCAAGCGGGAGCGCCCGCCCGTCGTGGCACTGGAAGAGGCCCCGGTCACGCCGACTGCTTCCGATCGGGATCCGGAGTAGGCGACGGGTTTCCGACGGGTGGGCATCGTGGGGTATCATGGGGGTTCCCCGGTAAATTTTCGCGCCCGTCGTGGCCTATCAACTCGAAATCAGGACCCCGTCATTCATCATGGACTCTGGTATTTTCCGCGAATTCTTGAAAGCACTGGCCGCTGAAGGTGCATTGGCCCTCCTCATCATTTACGGCATTCAGGCGCGCCACGAGCTGCGGAAGCATCTCTGGGTAACGGCTACGGCCTTACTCCTGATTGTATCGGTGGCGGTAGCGGGCTATTTCGAGTTTGGTTGGAAGCGCTACGGCACCTTCATGAACAACCACGATTTCTACCATTACTACACGGGCACGAAATACGCCCCTGAGTTGGGCTATTACAACCAATATTCCGCTTCCCTGTTGGCGGATCATGAGCAGAAAAAAGTATTCGACACGAAGAAGGCGGTGCGGAATCTCCAGACCCACGGCTATACCCCGACGGCCGAAGTTTTCCAGAATCAGGAGGCCATTAAGGGGCGCTTTTCGCCGGAGCGGTGGGAGGACTTCAAGAAGGATATTTTCTACTTCCAGGACCGGGTGCCCCGGGGCAAGTGGCAGCAGATGCTGCGGGACAAGGGCTACAACGGCACGCCCGTCTGGTCGATGGTGACGGGCTTCTTCACCAACACGGTGAGCACGGACAGCGAAGTGGGCATGTGGCTCTTAACGGCGCTGGATCCCCTCATCATCGCCCTTATGATCGGGTTTATCTGGTGGGCCTTTGGCCCCTGGACCGCCCTCTTCGCCCTGGCCTTCTTCGGCACCAATTTCGTCATGAGTTTCGTCCATATCAAGGGAGCCCTCTTGCGGATGGACTGGGTCGCCTGCCTCGTCGTGAGTATGTGTTTGCTCCACAAGAAGCATTTCAAGTCTGCGGGGGTGGTGCTGGCCTATGCGGCGGCGGCCCGGGTCTTCCCCGCGGTCTTCGCCTTTGGCATCGGCGCTCTGGCCTGTTGGGACCTGCTGGCGACACGGAAGTTGAACCGGGACTATGTGCAGTTTTTCATCGCCTTTTTCGTGACGGCGGCCCTCATGCTGGGCCTGTCCTATCTCTATTATGGCGCTGCCCTCTGGCAGGAGTTCATCGTTAAGATTGGGGTGCACAACAACGACATTTCCACGACCCGGGTGGGCTTCAAGTATATCTTCCTGTGGCCCTTCGAGCGTTTCGGGGAGAAGGTCGCAGGCTTCCAGGCCCATCAGGATCTGTGGTGGAAGATTCAGGCGGTCATGCTGGTTATCACCTTTGTGGCGGCGCGAAAGATGAAGCCCTATCAGGCCCTGGGCCTCGGCTTCGTGCCGGCCTTCTTCCTCACGGCCCCCACGTTCTATTATTACGTGCTGCTCATTGTGCCCCTGATGATTTTCCTCCCCAATCTGAAACGCCCGAGCCACGTGGTGGGCGCATCCCTGTTCTTCCTGAGTTCCATCGCGGGCTACGCACTTCACCATCACTACAATCTCGATTTTCCGATGAGCTTCTTTCTATCCTGCATGTACCTGGTGATTTGCCTCTATATCCTGGGCCTCCACCTGGTGCCCGTCCGACTGTTGCAGACTGCCAGCGCGAAGATGCACGGCCCTGGCACCGTCATCAAGCCCTTGATGGGAGTCGCCTATGCCGGGTTCATCATTGGCCTCTTTCTCTACTACCGGGCCGATTCCGACCTCTCGGTCACGGTGCCGCCCACACCGGTAAGGCAGGTTTCTGA
>JAUIMA010000648.1 GCA_030432675.1 Candidatus Hydrogenedentota bacterium
CCCGCGACAAAGCCAGCATCGGTTCCCCCGAAAAGAGGAAGGCTGGTGAAGGGCAGGGGAATCTCCCAGCGAACACCGGCATAGATGGCCAGGTAGACGACACCGAGGGCGAGCAGGGAGGGCACCAATAAGGCACCGTTGTATTTGTACAGCCAAATGCCAAGCAATACGGCCAGCGGCATGGCAATCCAGACGGAGAGGATACTTTCCGGATAAACGGAGAAAATGACGGCAATAACCAGCCCGAAAATGGCCAACACTACGGTCAGGGCGAAAAAGAGGATGAGCAGGAAAAGGACCCGTGCCCGGGTGCTGATCATACGGCCTGCCACATCACCAATGGTCTGGCCACGGGAGCGGAGGGACACCATGAGGGCGCCGAAGTCATGGACGGCACCGATGAATATGGAGCCGAAGATTACCCAAAGCAAGGCAGGTAGCCAGCCCCAGAATACCGCGATGGCGGGTCCAACGATAGGCCCCGTGCCGGCGATGGAGGTAAAGTGGTGGCCAAACACGATGGCTTTACGGGTCGGCACAAAATCGACCCCGTCATTCACTTCCCTGGAAGGCACCAGCGCCGAGGGGTCGAGGTCGAATATTCTGCGGGCAAGATAGCGACCATAGGTATGGTAGGCCACGATAAAACCGATAAAGGATAAAAAGGCGACGAGCAGGGTGCCCATGAATACGTTCTCCCGACTGAACTTGGTATAGAATGAAACACTGAATGAGTTCTTCGGTAACTATAACGGGTAGGGGGCGTGTCATGCACGTCTGGCCATCCTTCTCGTCACCCGTGGTGGGGGGTATCGCCCATGGGGACTTTCGTAGATGTGTAAAGAGTGTTTAATCCTGTCGTGAATTCTGATATTCTAGGTGGGTTGGGACGGATTTGGTTTTACTAGGAACCGAGAATGGTAGCATGAGCGAAGAAAAAAAACCGGATGTAAAATTGCCAACGGCTGGGAATCGTTCCGATCTCGCAAAGGCTATAGGTGGGTTTCAACCTGGAGACGTCATCGCCGAGCGGTATCAGGTGGTTCGGATGCTGGGCAAAGGTGGGATGGGGATAGTCTATCTGGCCAATGATCTCAAACGGGATCGGCAGATTGCCTTGAAAACGCTCCTGCCGCAATATGCGACGAACCAGCAAGCCGTCGGGCGATTCGTGCGCGAAGTAAACGCGGTGCGCCAGTTGAATCACCCGGGCATCGTAAAAATTCTTGCGGCCCGACAGCATAAGTCGTTGCTGTATTACACCATGGAATACCTTGACGGAAAAACCGTTCGGGAGTACATGGTGAAGCGGGGCAAGCTGGGACTGGGTTCTGCTGTCCGTATATTGTCTCTGCTGTGTGACGCCTTGGAGCACGTGCATCAGGTGACGGTTCACCGGGATATCTCGCCAGAGAACATCATCCTGCTACCCGACGGAACGATTAAACTACTCGATTTCGGTCTGGCGAAGTTGCAGGATCCCAGCGGTGCCCAGTTTACCCGCGTGGGTGCCACCTTGGGCCGCATTCAATATAACGCCCCCGAGCAGTCTTTCAACGCTTCCGAAGTGGATCACCGTGCCGACCTCTACTCCATCGGCGTGATTTTTTATGAGATGCTGAGCGGTAAGGTGCCCCGGTCCTTTGAGTCCGTGTGTGACCTTGTACCCGAGTTGCCCCGAGAGACCGACCGTTTTCTCGAGCGGGCCCTTGCCCGGGATCCCAAAGATCGTATTGCGAATGCCGCAGAATTTCGTGAGGGGCTCAATACGCTCTACCAAATAAGCACGGGTGCCGTGCAGAGCGTGGAAGAGGCACCTGCGGAAACGTCGGGCGGCTTCTTTGCGTCGTTGATTGCGAAACTGACGGGAATCTTCAAGAAGAGCTGACCCCAAACGGTGGTGTCAGGTAAGGCTCGGATTCTTTCGTGCTCTCAGGGCGGGCAAGTCTGTGCCGACCCAGCTGTTCCTTCGCGCCTCCGAAGTGGGAATTCTCAGTAGCCCTTCTTGTCCCCGTGGTCGAAGAGGCGATTGTCCTCTGGACCAAACCAACCCACCGCCCAGCGCCGATTCTTGCCACCGTAGATGTTGGTTTCCGGCGCCCATGCCCACTTTTCGCTCGTCACGTGCCCATCTGCCCAGAGTACGTTCGCACGTCCGAAATGACGAAAATGCATGGTGGGGGAGAGGAAGCCTGCCGCCGCCATGCCCTGCGGTTCCGCTGAGGTGACGTAGTGGGGGGGCTCGATGAAACTGTATTCCACGAGGTAACCGTTTTGTGGGATGGCCGCGTCGGCGAACATGACCGTCTGGCCTGGATGCCGAACCCGGGAATCGAGAAATCCGGAACCGACCGCATTGACGAGGTCGTCATCAATGGCCAGATTAGATCCTAAGTAGGCCATGTTATACCCATAGCCGCCAGTACCCCCTTCAAACACATTGGGGGCGTCACCGTGCTCCTGGAATTCAAAGAATTCCGGGCAGGTCTTCACTTCTCCGTCGGTCAGGTATTCCGCGAGGGGGCCCTTCTTGGGGTCGAATGCGGAATTGGCGTTGGGCGTTTCTCGCTCTCCGTGCCAGCGGATGGCCCCGCCATTGTGGTCCGGTGGCGCTCCAGGAAGCATAAAGTCATAGATGTCCGAGGCCGCCGGAACGTAGTGACCGTTGTGCTCTGCCGCAAACATGGTATTCGCCAGATAAAGTTGGCGGAGATTGTTGACGCACTGCATAGACCGGGCCTTGTCCCGTGCCCGTGACAGGGCGGGAAGCAACATGGCGGCCAGGATGGCGATTATTGCGATGACGACCAGCAACTCGACCAGGGTGAACCCATACTGTGACTGTTCTCTCGGTCGCTTCATGGTTGATTGCTCCGGCTTGACGAATGAAGTTGGATGCCGAGTAGGCAATAGACGGTAACGCCCAAGAGGAAGAAATCGCCCAAGAGCTCACGCAGAGACTCCTCGTTGAAAACACATCCAGTGTTCCCTCCTTCACCATCCCCTTCTCCTTCTCCTTCTCCTTCGCCTTCTCCTTCGCCTTCGCCCTCGCCCTCGCCCTCGCCCTCGCCCTCGCCTTCGCCTTCGCCTTCGCCTTCGCCCTCGCCTTCGCCCTCGCCC
>JAUIMA010000062.1 GCA_030432675.1 Candidatus Hydrogenedentota bacterium
GGGTGCGACGGTGACCCTGACCCAGGGTACCCTCACCCTGAATGCCACCACCGACAGCGACGGACGGCTGACCTATCCGGCCCTGGCCGCCGGGAGCTACACCGTGACCGCCACGGCCAGCCAGCACCGGAACCGCAGCATGACCGTGGAGCTGGACGGGGGCCTTATGAACGTCGTCCATCTGGCACTCAGTCCCAACAGCACCCCCGACCCCGACCCGGACCCGGATCCAGAACCGGAGAAGCAGCCCGTGAGTTGTAGCGGCGGGGAAGGGAATGGCCACAATCCATTGCCCGGGGACTTTGCCCTCATAGGACTGCTGTTGGCTGTCTTCATGGTGCGTGCCATGGGGCGGGCCGATACTTCAGCAGATGAGACGAAACAGTCCGCCCGGTAGGCAGGGGCGCGTGAGATAGCTAAAAAGAAATCCCGGTTCTCAGGAAAGAGAACCGGGATTTTTTCAGTAGTTATCGCGACGGCCGTTTCAGTTGCCGAAATGCTCTTGGAGGAAGTCCAAGTCCAGCTGGGGATAAACCGGGAAACGTTCCAGGAGGGCCTTGGTCATCGCGCGGGCTTCTGTGCGCACCGACTCGTCCAGTTCATGGAGCCGCTTACTGGGCTTACCGGCATTGGGACCCGACTTAAGGATGCCCGCTTTCGTATTGGTCACCACGAGTTTCACGATCTTCGCAATGGTCTTCATTTCTTCGGCTCCCATGCCGAGGGTCGTGACAGCGGGGGTACCAATACGCAATCCACTGGTAATCAGCGGCCCATTGGGATCGTTGGGGAGCGAGTTGTAGTTCAACGTAATGCCGCACTCCCGGAGGGCGCTGGCGGCCTGGCAACCGGTGATGCCGCAGCTCGTGCGCACGTCAATCAACATGAGGTGGTTGTCCGTGCCGCCCGTTGCGAGGGTGAGGCCTTCTTCCACACACGCGGCCGCCAGAGTCTTGGCGTTTTCGGCCACCTTGGCTCCATAGGCCTTGAACTCCGGCGAATTGGCTTCCGTAAACGCAATCGCCTTGGCCGCCATCACGTGGGGCAAGGGGCCACCAATGACCAGGGGGCAACCCTTATCAACGAAGTCGGCCAATTCCTTTTTGCAGAGCACAATGCCGCCACGGGGGCCGCGCAGGGTCTTGTGGGTGGTGGAGGTGACGATGTGCGCGTGGGGAATGGGGTTATAGTCGCCTTCGAAAACGCCCGCGGCCACCAGCCCGGCAAAGTGGGCCATATCGACCATGAGCACGGCACCCACGCTGTCGGCAATGGCACGCATACGGGCGAAGTCAATCTTGCGGGGATAGGCACTGTAGCCGGCAAGGAGGATGAGGGGCTTAATCTCTTTTGCCTTCGCTTCGATGGCGTCATAATCCAAGAGGCCGGAGTCTTCGTTTACCGCATAGCTGTAGGCATCAAACATCTTGGCCGACAGGTTGCGTCGGTAGCCGTGGGTGAGGTGGCCGCCGGAATAGTAGTCCATGCCCATGAGCCGTTGGTTACCCAGGGCCTCCCGGACGGTATTCCAGTCTTCCTGAGAGAGCTTGGAAGGATCTTTGGTGCCCAGCGCTTCGAGGGCCGGCACTTCGACGCGTGCAGTAAGGACCGCCCAGAAGGCAATCATATTGGCATCGGCACCCGAATGAGGCTGGACGTAGGCGTGCTCTGCGCCGAAGAGTTTGCAGGCTTGTTCGCAGGCGTAGGCTTCCACGGCATCGACATTGTCGCAGCCTTCATAGAAACGCTGTCCGGCGAAACCTTCGGCATATTTATCGGTGAGGAGATTGCCCATGGCCAACTGGGTGCTCAGCGAACAGTAGTTCTCACTCGCAATGAGTTTCAGGTAGCCCCGTTGGTCTGCCAATTCCTGGACGACTGACGTGGCGACAGCGGGCGTCACTTTGGCCACTTCGCTCAGGTTGGCGACATAGCCCAGAAACCCCGCATCAATTTCGTCAGCAGGGGTGGCATTGAGATAAGCAGTAATAGCGGCATTGGACACGAAATAATTCTCCTGTTGCGGGGGGATTCGGAAGGGAGTATGTTACCGCGTTTCCGGGCGTGAAATAAAGCGTGCTCGGCGGGGAAACACGTGTAGAAAGACCCGCTAACGCTTCGCCGGATACCCCGGGTCCCGGTAATGTCTGTTTTCACAGTTTCGTCTGTCGATGACTTGCATTTTTCGGGGCTACGCGATATCGTAGTGCGGACCCACAGAGGAAAATTCAATGCCCGAAGCCAAGCCGTTCGAACTGCGCATCTTTTGCCTGTGTGGCCAGAAGATGAAAGTATCCCGCAGCATGCTGGGGAAACCTGGCAAATGCATCGCCTGTCGGCAGAAGATTCGCATCCCCAGTGAGGCGGAACTTGGTCACGACGAGGTGGTAATCCATCTCAAGGATCATCCGGAATACCTTCGCAGGCCCAAGGGGGCGCCTGTAGATGTCGTCGCAAGTGACGAAGAATCGTCCAGCGATCTGGAGCGCGACGACGTCATTCTGGAAGGGGATAGTGGCCAACTCGCGGCGATTTCTTTTGAGAAATTTGCGCCCATCCGGCGGCTGTGCAACTACGAGCACAAGGTAAAGCTACAATTACAGTGCATCCGTGAAGGGCGCCCTGCCGAATTAGACAAAGCCACATTGATGAGCTATCGGGGACTCGCCCGCCAGTCCCGTCAGCAATTGGAGGGGGCCATACGGGAGGAGCTAATCGCCATCGGCGCCGAGCTCAATGAGGTGCGTACGGCCCTGACCAGCCAACAGGATGCGTTGAAGACCGGAGACACGGAGTATGTTGCTTACAGCAAGGCGGCATTGCCACTACGCAAGCGACGGGAGATTCTAGTCTATCGTCAACAGAATCTCCGTGGTTGGCTTGCCACGGAAGATCCCCATCACGCGGGCGGGCTGGAAGAGGTGTCTTTGTCGGATGTGCCCGTTGATTTAGTGGACGGGCCCTTTCCCCTTGCGGACGAAATCGAGGGGTTACCCATTGAGCACGCGGTGACCGGCCTGGAGGATGCGCTTCGGGAGCGGGAAGTGGCCGACAAATTGTTGAATGAGTTACATCGAATGAGCCTCGATGGCCTGATTGATGTTGAGGAG
This sequence comes from Candidatus Hydrogenedentota bacterium, assembly GCA_030432675.1. Lineage (GTDB taxonomy): Bacteria > Hydrogenedentota > Hydrogenedentia > Hydrogenedentales > JAEUWI01 > JAEUWI01. Next base: position 3,111 of record JAUIMA010000062.1, read on the forward strand.
CTTTCACGTCGCCGAGCCGATACCGAGGCAGAACGGCAACGTACCCGTACGGCGGTCGCCTACTATCGGGGACGGCTCGAACAGGTGATCCAAGATTGCGAAGAAGATTCGGACGCGCTCACGGCCTACGAAGAAGCCATGCGTGGCCAGCTCGCGGCTGCGGCAATCGCGCAGGATGTGTATAAGAAGCTCGAAGAAGCCACCTTTCGCGCCCAAGTGGATGTCAAGCGGGCACGAAATATGGCCAACCGCGCCCTGAACGCCAATGCGGTGTCCGACGTGCCCAATCCCCATGGCACCTTTCTGGAAAGGCTTGCCCGTCCCGGTGCCTTGCGGGGCCTTGGTGCAGACTCCTGGCTCGCATGGCTGGCAAGCATCCTGTTACTGGTTAAGGTATTCGTCCCTATCAGTCTGACCGGCGGGGGTGCCGCTGTGGCGGTAATCAATGAATACGCCCTTCTGCTCTTTGTGTTCGCCGCGCTGGCAAGCCTCACGGCGACCATCGTGCTCCGATACGTGCGTGGTCTGCTGTTCAGTATTTTGTGGACTATTCTTACGATCGGGGGGGCGGTGTATATAAACCGGGTGTTTGGTGGTCCTACCACCGCGACCGGTGCAGATCTTGGCGCGTGGTGGATGTCGCAAGGCGGGATGTTGGCCTTGAGCGCGTGGTTTGTGCTCGGGGTCGCATCCGTTGTGTCGCTTTTTCCGCTTGGCCCCGCCCGATGGGTGGGGCTGGCGAATGTTGCCGTTACCAGTTTGGTTGCCTTGACCGTGTTGAGCAACTTCTTTGGCGTTTTTCAGCCCGTTCCCGAGATCGGTGAGCCACTCATTACGCTGAATGAGCAAGATGGCACCTACGATGTGCAGATACCGATATTGAATGGGGGCTATGCTGACTTCTGGATCGGGGGTGTTGCAGAGGGGCGGGAACATCCTGCTGCCTTGCTTATCGAGTATAAGGTAGGCGCGAATTCCTGGGCCAACGGAGGGCAACCGGTGGCCGCACGGGTAAATGGTGCGGAAGTAACCTTTCGCGGCGACCAGGGTTTGCTGCTCGGCTCAAAGTCCCGGGCTGTTTTTCACTATGCACTTCCACCGGGCATCTATCGGTTCCAATTGGTGCCGGGTTGGCCCAAGAGTCTCGCGTTGCGCCATACCTTTCAGCTGTCGCCTCCGACCCCCTCCGAAATAGCGCCCCCGAATGTGCCTGCCGATATCCCACCGGCACCTGTGGTGTCGAATGAGGCCCGTTTAGAGGTGGAGTTGAAGGGCGTCCTGGATGGTCGGGAGTCGGGCCCAATCTTTTCGCTATTGCTCCGGGAAACGGACGGTACAGAACGTAAGGCCCAATTCCATCTGGGAGAGACGTTGTTCGGAAACTGGGTGATTAGCGAATTCAGTCCGGAACATTCGACGATTACCGTGCAGAACGGAAAGCAATTACTGGTCATCGAGCGGGGCCAGCCCGAGGTGTTAATCCAGGTGGAGACGGAGGAAGAAGCTGACGAAGGGGTGTCAGCAAATTAATCGTCGGTGTCAGACTTTTCCTCAACGACGACCGCCGTGCCGTAAATGAGTATTTCAGCGGCTCCCGACGTAATGCTGGAGGTGCTGTAGCGCGCGGCTACAATGGCGTTGGCGCCCAGCTGTTCGGCCGCCGACATCATGCGATCCAGGGCTTGTTCCCGGGATTCGGCGAGCATCTTGGAATATTCGGGTATCTCCCCGCCAACCAGATTGCGGAAGAATGCCAGGAGGTCCTTGCCTACATGCTTTCCTCGCACGGTGCTTCCGCGCACCATACCGATGGATTTCACGATGCGCATGCCGGGTACATCAGGTGTCGTTGTAACAATCAACGGTGGACCTCCTTGGTGTAGCGGTCGGTCTTGATATTTTCCAGTCGTTGGCGCAAGACCGATATGAAGAGCACGAGCAGGCCTATGACGGGGGTGGCGACCAGGGTTTTCACCAGGGCAGAGCCCCAGGGTTCCATCAAGAAGGTGTAGGTGCCAAATGCGGTCAACAAGACACCACCCACGATCAGCAATACCCAACCTGTTCGTCGTTCCATGCGATTGTAGACATCATCCAGAAAGTGGTCCCAGGTTTCCCGGGGTACGGCGGCACCTCCAAAGGCGTCGGCGGTCCCGATAAAGAGGGTGCGCAGGGAATCCAATTCCCGTTGACAGGCGCGACATCCGATGAGATGCTCATCGAGATCGGCCTGTTGTTCCGCATCGAGTTCTCCGTCGAGCAATCCGGAAATCAGAACCCGATAATGTTCTTCACATCGGTTCATGGCGTTGCTCCTTTCCCGGCACGCGGCACCATGAAAAGCACGGTCTTGTAACGAGGGGCGACCGGAGGTCGCGGGCCGGCTAAGGAGGGGTCGGGGCCATTGTACTGCTGTGGGCGGGTAGACATGACTAAACGGGGGCTGCCTCTTGTTGTTGGGTTTCGAGAATTGACCGCAACTTTTTTCGAGCGCTATGGAGGCGCGACATGACGGTCCCCTGGGGAATCTCCAACGAAGCGGCGATTTCTCCGTAGGACAGTTCCATAAAATGGCGCAGCCGCAGGATTTCCTGTTGCTCGGGGCTCAACTGACTCATGGCGTGTTCAATGTGCAGCGCCAACTCCGAGCGGTTGGCCATATCCAAGGGGGTGCGCTTCGGATCGCGGGCGTCAAAACCGCTTTCCATCATGGAATCAAGCGACGATTCTCCCCGACGCTTCTTTTTCTTCAGGTGATTCAGGCTCGTGTTGCGGATAATTCGGTGTAGCCAGGGGTAAAACGGCATGTTAACATCAAACCGTTTCATGGCGCGGAACGCTTTCACGAAGGCGTCCTGCGATAATTCGAGCGCATCATCGCGGTTGCCGACCAGGGTGTAGGCAGCTGCATAGGCCCGTCGCTGATACAGCCGCACGAGGGTACCAAACGCACGTCGGTCACCCAGGGCGGCAGCGGAGATAATCTCTCGCTCGTCGTATGTCGATTGCTCTATCATGTACCTGAAATACCCCTCAACCAGCATTTTATTCGTGCCCCATGCTATCGTGTGGCGCACAGAAGGTGCAAGTTGTTAATATACGCCTAGTTAGCCCACGTGAGCCGGCCGTCAGTCCCCACCCGATTCGTCGGCCTGACACCGGGTGATCGCCCTGCCCTTTCATCGTGGGTCGGTGCTTGCACCCTGTCGTGACAGTGTGCTACACTTCCCGACCGGTCACAGGTGTGATCTGTCCCTCAGAAGAAAACGTAGTTTTCCTTTCTACCACAGGATTTCTTTAGCGAAGCATATGTTCGACCATGCCTTCTATAGCCGCATAAACGCCATTTTGGCGGAGTTGCGGGCCACCGATCGCGTTTCCATGGCTACCTTGGGCGCGGCACTTGCCGCGTTGAAGCAATGCCTGCGCGAAGCTGAAGTGGGCGAGTCGTGTGTGCAGCAGTTCCTGAATCTGGTCTTTGACCGGGTCGGACAGTCGAACACCCTTTCCGGGGCCCATTTGGCCGAAGAACTATGCGCACTCCTCGACGAGACGCCCGGATTGGGCCGCGTGGCCGACGCCTACGCGGCGTGGTCCGACATGATTCCCGGGGTGCAGAGCGAGGTAACGCCGTGCCGGTGGGATGTAAAAGAACTGGATAACCGTCTGATGGGGTCCAATCGGGCATCACTCGGACGTCTGCGCAATGCCATGGGCCTCACGAGCGAGCGCCCCCTGTTGCCGGGCGCGGCCTTGGGTCGCCGTACGCGATTCAGTGCCTGCCGGACAATGCAGATGAGTGACCGCCACGATGCGGCCATCAATGGAGAACAGGTGGATCGGCTTATCCGATATCTGGGTAAAGACGACACCGATACCGACTCCCGTGGAGGGCGGCACGCAGTGCTGGGCTGAGCCCGGTAATGCGTCGTGATTTGGCGATATGTTTGAGAATTTATCCAAAAAATTAGAATCTGCCTTCAAGAATATTCGTGGTCAGGGACGTCTGACCGAAGCGAATATGAAGGATGCGCTGAAAGAGATTCGTCTCGCGCTCCTGGAAGCCGACGTTAATATCTCTGTCGTCAAGAAGTTCATTGAAGACGTGCAGAAGACGGCCGACGGGGAGAAGGTGCTTGACAGTGTCTCGCCCGGTCAGCAGATTGTAAAGATTGTTCACGATGCCCTGATTGACATTATGGGCACGAAAAGCGTTCCCCTGAATGTGGCCGACAAGCCCCCGACCATCATCATGATGGTAGGACTTCAGGGTCAAGGTAAGACGACCACCTCCGGTAAGTTGGCCCTGCAGCTGAAGAAAAAAGGCCGTAGTCCCTTGCTGGTGGGTGCTGACGTCTATCGCCCTGCCGCTATTAAGCAGTTGGAAGTCGTGGCCGAGCAGGCGGGCGTACAGTCGTTCAGCCTGGGCGAAAATGCCAATCCGGTAGATACATGCGTCATGGCCCGCGGCGAAGCGCAGATGCGCGGCTGCGATGTGATTATTCTCGATACGGCCGGTCGCTTGCACGTAGACGACACGATGATGGAGGAATTGCGCCGCATTCATGCGCAGGTCCAGCCCCATGAAGTGCTTTTCGTCGCCAATGCGATGACTGGTCAGGATGCGGTTAACTCCGCCAAGCAGTTTAATGAAGCGCTTCCGCTCAGTGGCGTGATCCTCACTCAAATGGATGGTGACGCCCGTGGTGGTGCAGCTATCAGTCTGATTGAAGTCACGGGCTGCCCCATCAAATTTGTGGGTGTGGGCGAAAAGCTGGATGCTCTCGATACCTTCCATCCCCGCCGGATGGCAGACCAGATTCTGGGCATGGGCGATATTGTCTCCCTGGTGGAGAAAGCCCAGGAGGTGGTGGATAAAGAAGAGGCGGTCAAGTTTCAGAAAAAGGTCAAAAAAGGTGACCTCGACCTGGAAGACTTCCTCGCACAGATGCGCCAGGTGAAGAAGATGGGTTCCATGGGGGATCTGATGAAAAAGATTCCCGGCATGGGCAAAATGCTGGGCCCGGACATGGACTCCATGAATGAGGCGGCCGAAGAAGAACTGAAATACACCGAGGCGATTATTCTCTCGATGACGCCAAAAGAACGGCATCGCCCGAAGATTATTAACGGCAGCCGCCGTCGCCGCATTGCGGCCGGTAGTGGCACGTCGGTGCAGGAAGTAAATCGCCTGCTCAAAGACTTTGAAAAGATGAAGAAAATGATGAAACGCCTTATGAAAGGTGGCCGTCGCCCACGTGGTGCCGGTGCCGGTCCACGGGGCATTCGTTAGTACCGATTAATGTAATTACCTGTTTCGGGGTAGTGCTTCTCCAAGGGCTACCAGAACATCATGGCTTTTGGGCCCGGATGGAGCACCCATCCAAACAAAGAGGAATATCATGGCAACAGCAATTCGTTTGCGCCGGGGTGGCCGCACCCACAATCCCTATTACCGCATTGTGGTTATCGACTCCCGTAACCGGGACCGCGGTCCTGAAATTGACAATCTTGGCGTCTATCATCCTTGCGCCCGTCCCGAGCCCGTTTCGGAAGTGGACGTACACAAGACGCTGCAATGGTTGAACAAAGGCGCTCAGCCTTCGGACACCGCCAAGAGCATCTTGCGCAAACTCGGCGTGATGAAGCATTTTGCGGAAGGCACGCAGCCGGAAGAAGCCGTGGCGACGAAGACCGATGGCGTCGTAGTCGACAAGGGCTTCAACGCGGCGCCTGCTCCGAAGGAAGAAGCACCCGCTGAGGAAGCTCCTGCTGAGGAAGCCAGTGCGGAAGAAGCACCCGCCGAAGCAGCTGCTGAAGAAGCGCCTGCCGAAGAAAAGACGGAATAATCATTCGTGAAAGATCTCATCGAGTTTATCGCTAAGAAGATGGTCGAACACCCGGAAGATGTCCAGGTGCGCGTCATTGAAGGTGAAGACGGTCAGAACTACGAGCTTCAGGTAAATCCCGAAGACATGGGTCGCATTATTGGCAAGAGCGGTCGTACCGCAAAGGCCATCCGCACCCTGGTGAGTTCGGCGGCGGCAAAAGCCAAAGTCTACGCCAACCTGGAGATCGTCGAGTAATCGACGTGACGTCCTCCGTGATGACCGAATCCTGGTTAGAGGTGGGGCGTGTTCGCTCGGCCAACGCCCGGCAACGCGAAGTGCGCGTGGTGCCCGTGGCGGGTCGCGAATATGTCTTCTCCGACTTGGGTTGGATTCGGTTTCGACAAGGAGGCGAGGAGGGGTTACGTTGCAAGGTGCTGCGGACCCGCCCCGATGGTGAAGTCCTGATTGTGGCCCTGGGTCCCGGAGTTTCCCGGGATGTGGTGGGCCAGCTTCGGGGCGCACGGGTGGTGATGACGCCGGATGAAATGCCGCCGAAGCCCGGCAGCCAGGTCCGGTTGAGCGATATACTTGGTTTGAAGGTCTTGCTTCCAACGGGCGATCCGTTGGGCTCGATAGTTGAAGTGTTTGAAGGTCCGGCAAACGATGCGTTTGCTGTGGATCAAGGCGATGGACGGCGCTGTATTCTGCCGGTCATCGAAGAAGTGATCATGTCCGTGGACGTGGCGGGTGGAACCCTGGAAGTGGGTGATATCGGCCCCTACGTCGTGGAAGAATAGTCAATCCGGGAGACGGAGCATGCGCATTGATATCCTCTCCATTTTTCCGGAAATGCTGGCGGGTCCCTTAGAGACGAGTCTCCTGGGAAAAGCCCAGGCCGAAGGTCGGCTTGAGGTTGCTTTAACCAATATACGGGACTTTGCGTCCGACAAGCATTGCAGTGTCGACGATAGTCCTTATGGTGGTGGCGCAGGAATGGTCATGAAGTGTGAACCAGTCTTCGCCGCCGTTGAGAGTTTAAGATCGCAAAATTCATTGGAGCGGGTCGTGCTGTTGTCCCCCCGGGGACAACGACTGACCCAGCAGAAAGTGCGTGAGCTGGCTGCAGCCCCCGATTTGGTTCTTCTCTGTGCCCGTTATGAGGGTATGGATGAGCGTATTTCCGATACCCTCGTTACGGAAGAAATCTCCATCGGTGACTATGTGCTCAGTGGCGGGGAGTTGCCCGCGCTGGTACTGGTGGAAGCCATCAGCCGGATGATACCGGGTGTAATCGGTGACTGGGAATCGGTGGAAACGGACTCCTTCTTCGCGGGTCGACTCGGGCCACCCCAGTATACGCGGCCGCCCGTGTTTCGAGATTTGGCCGTGCCAGATGTTTTGCGAGAAGGAAATCACGCCGCCATAGCGCGGTGGCGTCGGAAGGAAGCCCTTCGGGCTACCCGGATACGTCGACCGGACCTATTGGTGGATTTAGATTCAGAAGAGAAAAAACTGCTCGCCGAAATCGAGCAAGAAACTCCGATTTCGGAGAGGGAGAAATAAGCCATGAACCTCGTAGATTTAGTCAGCCAACAGCAAATGAAGCCTGCGGACAGCATTCCCAAGTTCAACGTGGGCGACACGGTCCGTGTGCACTTCCGTATTGTGGAAGGCGAAAAGGAACGTATTCAGGTCTTCGAAGGCGTGGTCATTGCCCGTAAGAATGCGGAGAGCGCCAACGCTACCTTCACCGTCCGTCGCGTCGCCTTCAACGAAGGTGTAGAGCGCGTATTCCCCCTCCACTCCCCCCGCGTGGAAAAAGTGGAAGTCAGCCGCGAAGGCCAGGTTCGTCGCGCCAAGCTGTATTACCTCCGTGACCGCGTAGGTAAAGCGGCCCGCGTAAAGGCCAAGCAGCGTAGCGCGGCCAAGTAGTAACGTCGCGCATCTGATTACAGCTATTTGAGCGGGTGGAAATGTTTTCCACCCGCTTTTCTGCGTTTGCGTTGGGTCCCCATTGGTGTACGGACCCGCAGCCTGGAGTGTCGGTGGTGAAACCACGATCCTTGAGTGCCTTGGGAGTGGCCGTATCGGAAACCCCCTTGCCCGCAACCCGTCTACGCAATGAGCTTCGCAGTGATTCCCGAAAGGGCGCGAAGGTCCTCCTGCAGCGATTGGAACGGCGTATTGCCCAGGCCAGGGCCGCCGAGGCACAGGAAGCGCAGATGTTGCATTTCGAGCGGGCCGCACAGGCGCAGGGGTTTCATCAGGTGGCTGGCGTGGATGAAGCGGGTCGGGGGCCGTTGGCAGGGCCCGTGGTGGCGGCAGCGGTCATCCTCGCATCGCCGGTGACTGGAATTAATGATTCAAAGCAGCTAACATGGGAGCAGCGAGAACGTTTCTATGAGGTGCTGATGGAGGGTGGCCATTCGATTGGCGTGGCTATCGTGCCAGCAGATATCATTGATCAATACGGCATCCAGCAGGCCAATTATCAGGCCATGGCCCAGGCCCTCGATGCGGTGACGCCGGTGCCGGACTATGTATTGGTCGATGGGTTTCGGGTACCCGGGCTTCGTGCTCCTCAAGAGCGAATCGTGAAGGGTGACAGCCGCTCCCAGTCCATCGCGGCGGCGAGTGTGATTGCCAAAGTGACCCGTGATCGCATGATGCTGGAATATGATGAGGCCTGGCCAGCCTATGGCTTTGCGGCGCACAAGGGCTACGGAACGGAAGCTCATTTGAAGGCCATTGAGACCCATGGCCCGTGCCCCATCCATCGGATGAGCTTCGCGCCCTTGCGTCAGATGCCCGAGACGGGCGACCTGTTTGATTAATCGGCAGAACGAGACCCCGGAAGGAATCCGTGAGAATATGAAATGTGCGATCAGGTATAGCGTTGTGGTGGTTGCGGCCACCCTGATGAGCAGTTGCTCTTCAACCCCGGCTGCGGGGGTGGAGCGCGGGACCTCCCGCTGGAATCACGGGAGAACGGCGGAGCGCCAGGCCCAGGCGATGTCCCATTATCTCACGGCGGTAATCTATGCCAATCAGGGAAAAAAGGAAGCCTCTCTGGAGTCGATGGCGAAGGTGCCGGAGTTGGATCCGAACGCGGTTACCCCGACCATTCAACTCGTACGGGCCTACATCCGTGAGGAGAACTTTGAGGCGGCCCTTGCCATGTGTGAGAAGGCCGTGGAGCAGCAGCCCGATCAGGCAAACCTCTATATCGTGTTGGGCGAGATTTATCACCGGTTTAATCGTTTTCATGAGGCCATGGGTGCCTTTGAAAAAGCCATCGCCCTCGACCCCGACAACGTCATGGGCTATGGCGCCATGGTCGAGTTACAGGAATCACGGAACGACCTGACGGCGGCTATCGAAATCTACGAGCGGCTGCTTGAATTGACGCCAGAGTCGCCCGGATTGTACTACCAGTTGGCCCTCGTCCTCATCCGGATTGATGATAAGGAGGGGGCAATTGCCGCACTGACAAAGACCATCGAACTGAATCCCAAACTCGTGCGTGCCCAATACCTCCTCGGGATTCTCTATCTGGAAACCAATCAGATTGAGGAATGTATCGGCCAATTGCGCACCTATATGCAACGTCGTCCCAACGATATGGACGCGGCCGACAATCTGGCGGGCGCCCAGGCCCGCGCAGGACGCTTCGAGCAGGCGATTTCCATCTATCAACGGATACTCAGTTCCAATCAGGCCCAACCCCAGCACCACATCGCGTCTATGTATCTGCATATACGGGCGAAGCGCCTGGATGGTCTCGTGACCCTTTCACCCCCCCAGGGTGCCCCGTATTTCGACAGGCTGATGCAGGCCCTCGCGAAGCAGGAGTCGGGCAATTCGAACGCCATGATTGGGAAGGCCCTGGAGGCCATCGAGGGTGATCTTGACGCCGAGTGTGGTCTTTATCTCAACAATCTGATGTACCTCTTCGGGGATCAGGATACGGGGAACTGGCTCCTCGACGGAGTGACGCGCCTGGCACCCGCCGGCGAATCCCGGGTGCTGGATACGGTGCGCGCGCGCATTCTCATGCTGCTGGAGCGACACGAGGAGGCGGTGTCCGTGTTGGATGCCATATTGGCCCACTATCCCGCCGACCAGTGGGTGCATTACTACCTCGCTATCTGCCACGAGGAAATCGGGAATTTCGCGGAGACAGAGCGGCACCTTCAGGCCTACATGACCTATATCCCCGATGACCCGGACATCCTCAATTTTCTGGCCTATCTCTATGCCGAAGAGGGTGTGAAGCTGGATGAGGCCCAGGAGTTGCTCCGGCGCGCCCTGGAGGCCGATCCGGAAAACCCCTACTACATGGACAGTCTCGGATGGACCTATTACCGATTGGGTCGTGCCGACGAGGCCGTTAAGTATATACAACAAGCCATTTTGACGATGGATTCTGACGATGCCGTATTGCGCGACCACCTGGGTGATGCCTATCTGCTCAAAGGGGATGTGCTTCGGGCCCGGGGAGAGTGGACCCGCGCCCGACGATTGGATCCCGATTTGGAGGGGGTTCAGGAAAAGTTAGACCGTCACCAGCCCTGATCCGGACGAAAATTACCGCAGCGCTCCAGTCACTTCCATGATAGAATGTCCTTACCTGAAGGAGGACGTTCTGTGTCTCTGCATACCCATAAAACCCGAAACCGACCGGGGCCTGCGGACGTACTTTGTGCGTTGTTGGCTGCCGGAATCGCCGTGGGTTTGGCGGCGGTCTTCGGCCTGGGGGATGGGGCTTCCTGGCAGGTGACCCAGGGTATCGTGGACAGTGCCCATCGATTTGGACCGGCATCGACGGCGTTGATTACGTCCCAGTTGGTGCGGGTGGAGTACCACTATCAGGTGGGCGGACAGCAATATGCCGATTCCTGGGAAGGGGACTGGCCCAATGCCTATAGTCCCAATGCCCTGACAAAACAGGAAATCGGTGCGCTGAGCCGACCGGGTTTCCCACTGTTGGTGTGGTACGATCCGTCCAACCCGGCACAGAACCAATTGCATAGTGAGCATGTACCATCCAATCGTCTCTGGCGTTATAGCGTTTGCGTGGTCTCCCTTTGTGGGTGGGCCCTCATCTTGTGGGTCTATCCGCACTTAAAAGCCCGTTGGCGTGTGGAATAAAGCTGCCGTGGCGGAGAGGCATTAGGGCGTGGGTTTCAGACAAAAATCTCGAAAGCTTCGGTGGGGGCCGCTGGAGTATGTCGCGCTTGTCCTGGTGGGACTTACCATGGTGACGGGTACCATTTGGTGGCAAGCGGCTCCCCGGGCTCAGTGGCTGTCGGCCCCGGCCCGGGTCACGGCCGTCTCCCTGGTGGAAAATACCCACGCGATTGAGGCGTCCCGTCCCTCTATGCAGGTGCACTTCAACTATACCGTTGACGGGCGTACCTACCAGGGGCAGGCGCGTTTCGATCGCGTAACGCGATTGGTCTACGGCAAGCTGCCCAAAGAGATCCAGGACTTGCTCCATTCCAAAGGCTATCTGAGCTTTAAGGATCTGCCCCCAAACGTACAGCGAATACTACGCCAGAAAGGGGTACGCAATTTTTCCGAAGTGCCCGCACCAATTCTGCTGGCCCTCCGTGCCCAGGGCTATAACAGTGTGCAGGACTTTCCGGAGGATGTAGAGCGACTCTTGCGCGAAGGTCGCTATGATCAGGCGGCGGAGTTGGCCGGGTTTTCTGACGCGACATTGCGGGCCTTAAATGTGGCCTCCCAGAATCGTAGCAATGCAGGCAGGCCATCGCGTCGGGGGGCGCAGGGCGGTAGCCCGGCCGCACAGACCGCTTCCATCTTGCCGGCATCCCGGCCGGCCGTTGTCCCGCCAGGAACCATGGTGCAAGTGCGGTTTGATCCGTTAAATCCCACCCGGCATGAAGTTGTGCGCGTGCCTTTTGTCGGGACCTTCGCAAACATCGCCCTCTTTCTCGGGGTTGCTCTCCTGACACTCGCCTATGGTGGCGTCATCTATCCCCGCCTGAAACAACGCTGAGTATTCCTGGTTCACGCGGCTTCGGGTCGGTAACCCGTAGGAGCGTCCCCGCCTTCGAGCCTCTGCGGCAGGAACATCGCGTACCACGACCGGCAACAGTCCGGGTGGGCACACAAACATCACCCCATGATTCCCCTGGAGACCACAAAAAATGCGCCACCACTCCAAAGAGCGGCGGCGCATGAGGCGTCTTGTCTGGTCTTACTTACCCTCGGGAACCGGCGGGTACTTCACCTGAAGATGAAGCTCTTCCAGCTGGTTGTCCTTTACCTTGTTGGGGGCGGCCATCAGCAGGTCCTGCGCCTTCTGGTTCAACGGGAAGGCAATGACCTCGCGGATGTTGGGCTCGTCGGCCAGCAACATGACAATGCGGTCGAGACCCGGGGCGATGCCTCCGTGAGGGGGCGGGCCAAACTGGAAGGCTTTCCAGAGGGCGGGGAATTCATTCTTCACCACTTCTTCATCATAGCCCGCAATGTCGAAGGCCTTGAGCATGATGTCGGGGCGGTGGTTACGGATGGCACCTGAGCTCAGCTCGATGCCGTTGCACACGATGTCATACTGATAGGCCAGCACATCGAGGGGGTCCATCGTTTCCAGCGCTTCCATTCCGCCCTGGGGCATGGAGAAGGGGTTGTGGCTGAAGTCCACCTTTTTGAGTTCTTCGTTGTACTCAAACATGGGGAAGTCCACAATCCAACAGAAGGAGGCGAGGGTCGGGTCGATGAGGTCGAGGGCGTTGCCGAGATAGCCACGCACCTTGCCGAGGAGTTCGTTGGTCTCATTGCGCTTTCCGGCACCAAAGAACAGGGCATCGCCCTCCTTCGCACCCATGCGCTCCGTGAGGGCGGCTTTCTCATCTTCGCTGAGGAACTTGACGATGGGGCCCTTCATTTCGCCGTCGCGCAAGGCGACCCAGGCCAACCCGCGGGCCCCCTGGGACTTGGCGAACTTCTCCGCGTCGTCGAAGAACTTGCGGGACTGAGAGGCCGCGCCGGGGGCGTTGATGACCTTCACCGCGCCGCCGTTTTCGACCTGGCTGCTGAAGACCTTGAGGTCGCAGTTGCCAAAGAGGTCGGTGCAATCGACCATTTCGAGGTCAAAACGGATGTCGGGCTTGTCGCTGCCGTATTTCTCCATCGCTTCCAGGAAGGGAATGCGGGGGAACTTCTCCGCCACGATCTTCTTGTTCGACAGTTCCTTGAAGAGGGTGCAGAGCAGCCCTTCCAACTCGTCGAAAAGTTCGTCCTGCGTGATGTAGGACATCTCAATATCGATCTGATAGAACTCGCCCGGGCTGCGGTCGGCGCGGGAATCTTCATCGCGGAAGCAGGGGGCAATCTGGAAGTACTTGTCGAAACCCGACACCATGAGCAGCTGCTTGAACTGCTGGGGGGCCTGGGGCAGGGCGTAGAAGTGGCCGGGATAATGGCGGCTCGGCACGAGGTAATCCCGCGCGCCCTCCGGCGAAGAACTGGTGAGGATGGGCGTGTGGAACTCCGTGAAGCCCCGGTCCGTCATGTATTTGCGCACCATGGCCGACGTCTTGGAGCGGAGCATGATGTTCTGGTGCATGTGCTCTCGGCGCAGGTCGAGGAAACGGTGTTCCAGGCGCATCTCCTCCGGGCAATCCAGTTCCTGGTTAACCGGGAAAGGCAGGATTTCCGACTGAGACTCGATGACGAGTTCGCGGGTGATGATTTCGATTTCGCCCGTGACCATATTGGGGTTGATGGCCTCCGCATCACGAAGGAGCACTTCGCCCGTAATGGTGAGCACGCTTTCATTGCGGGCCTTGCCGGCATCTTCAAAACAGGGGCTGTCGGGATTAATAACGACCTGGGTCAGACCATAGTGGTCGCGCAGATCGATGAAAATAACGCCGCCGTGGTCGCGCTTACGGTGGACCCAGCCAGACAGGCGGATCGTCTCACCGACGTTTTCCTTGCGCAGTTCGCCGCAGGTGTGTGTTCGGAATGGATGCATGGGGGCCTCACAGGGGAAATTTTAGAGAGAAAAATGACCCGGAAACTACCGGGTGGAAAGGCCATAGCATACTAATTGGGGGTGATTTGGGTCAAGTTTTGAGGCGGTCCGTAGGTGGCCTGGACTGCTTTGTTGGGTTTCAATCCAGTTTGATCCAGTTTTTGTGGGACA
>JAUIMA010000649.1 GCA_030432675.1 Candidatus Hydrogenedentota bacterium
CGTGCCGTCGAGGGTCTTCAACGTGGCGTAAATACAATTCAGCCCGCAGACCTTTCGCTCGTTGAAGTCCTTCATGACCGACGCGTAAAAGCCCTCGGCATCAATGCCGCTCCCCACAATGTGGGCCAGATCTTCCGTGTCCCGTCCGGCCACATCGGCCACCACCCCGTCGTCAATGTCGAAGGGGTCCCCGAAGGTCTTCCCCACATGGGCCAGATCGGCCCCCGCAATCACCGCCGCACGGCCCCCATACTCGGCCACAATGGTCCGGCACTCTTCCAGGAAGGTCGTCACAGGCTCCAACTTCGCCGGCTCGGGCCGGCCCGGCTCCATGGAAAAACACGAGCACAATATGGGTACAATCTTCACGTCGGGCCCATAGTGATAGGCCAGCATGACCGCCTGAAACTCAATGGAGTGCTCCGTACGATGGCGGCCTTCCCATTCATAGGGGTCCCACGAGCAGGCCCCTTCCAGGCGCGTCAGGATATCCTGATCCGTCTCCACCTTTCCCAGCGGCGTATCAAAATGCTTGCGCGTCAGGATAAAGGGCACCGGTGCGCCCGCGTGGGCCACGCCAAAAACGAAAACCACCTCGGGCCGGGGACGGGTAAAGAGCTGACCATAGCCGTGGGCATAACCCGCCATCCCCCGGTGGAAATCTATATGGGGCACAATCAGCCCCGGTAAGGGTGCGTCACCTGTCACCTCACCGGGTGCCGAGCCGGGCCCCTTCTCACAGATAAAAAACGAATCGATGAAGGCCCGAAGTTGCTCGGGGTCTTCGGGATAGGAGCGTCCTGCCAGGTAGGCGGGCCGGGTCTTCGTGCTGGCAAATTGCCGGTCCACCCGCTCCTGAATCGCCTCAAACTGACGATTCAACAGAAACCCATTGTCATCCAGGTAGTCGACAATTTCCTGGATCTGCTCTGCGGCCACATCGGCACCAAACTGCGTCCGAAAAGAAGCCTGTAAGGCCGCCGTATCCGAGACGCCATCCAGCGAGGCCGCGATAAAAAAAGCCGGGGCCGACAACATCAGTTGGGCGTCCACGTAGCCGCTGGGGTCGTGGATCGCGATAAAGGTCTCACCCTCGTGTTCCACGGGGGCCGCATCAATATTTCTCAGGGGGGGGAATGGCTCGCTCATAGCGCCCACTATAGCCCCCTTTACCCGACGACGCAAGGAGAAATTCCTGCCCGCGCCCGGGCCATGATCGCCATGAATACTTCAGCCAACATTTCGTCTAATTTGGTGAACGGGCCCACCATGACATGGGCCACCGTTCGTGGTAGAATTAACCGTGTCGCCCCCCCGAATCGGGTGGCGAACCGAAGAAAAGGCAGGTATCCCATGAAAAAATTCGCACTTTGTACCGTATTGTTGACGGGACTCGTCCTCTCGGGCTGTAACACGACCCCCACGCAGGACGGTGCCCTCCTCGGTGGTGCCTTGGGTGCCGGACTTGGTGCCATTGTCGGTCACCAATCGGGCCACCAGGGGGAAGGTGCCCTCATCGGTGCCGGTGTTGGTGCCATAACCGGTGCCATCGTGGGTGATCAGGTGGATGAGTCCCGCAACCGGACCTATCCGCAAAACCGGAACACCCATCCCCAGCCCACAACCCACCCGACTCGTACGCAGAATGGTCACTATGACATCCGTATTGTTCGGACGCCTTCGGGGGAAACCTACGAAGAGAGAGTGTGGGTGCCCTATAACTAAGTCGCCCCGCAATTTCCTGTCTCAACGCCAATGGCGCACGATCGGCCTCATAACCCTGGCCGCGTGCGCCTTAATGGCGTGGTATGGCACCCGGGAGGGCTTCAATAACCAGGAAGCCCGGGCGCTGTTTATTTACTGGGGGTTCTTCGTCCTGTTCTTTTTGACGACCCTCTATATGGCCCTCCTCGACATTCGCTACATCTTCCTGGAGTTCAAACTGGGCGAACGGGAACTCTTCGATGAGACCATCGGCAACGAGGCATTCCGCCAGGCCATCCGTGATGCCCAGCAGGCCAACCAGAGGACCGAGGAACCAGACGAACACTGAGTTTCCTCGTCGGCTTGCGCAACACCCCGTATTTGTGGTTTGATCAAGGGTAATTCTTACTGTTCCACTTTTTTGACCACGCGGAGATATCGCGCATGAAGTACATCGTCTCAGTCCTTTCTATCGGAATACTTCTCGCTGGCTGCGGCTCAAGTCCGACGGTGCAATCCAGCAAACCGGTTGACGAACAGGGACTCGCCATCGCGGAGTTGGAAAAGAAAGAGAAGCTTGAGTTTGGCGACGTCGAAGCCACGGTCAACATTGAGGTTACCATCAAGGAAGAAGATGTACCGCTCGGCAGCAGTGTCGATGAATTGCGTGCCCAGTATCACAAAAAACTGACGGCGACGACGGCCGATATCAAGGGTTTAGCCCCCACTTCGCTCATGGCCAACGTCTTCCTGAAGACCAAGACTGATTTCAGCTATACGCCCGTCGTCATTCGCGGCAAAGTGCTTCGGGAAATCGAAGTCGGGAAACGGGAAGTCATTCATACCTTCAGTACGGTCATTGACGGCCCCACCATTCCCGGAAGCGGCGTGCCCGTAACCCCGGGCAACTTCCCGTGGGAATTCAAGGTAGATGCGTTCCAGGGGCTTGCCAGCCTTCCAGAGACTATGCTCCTCCATGTGGAAGTGGAAGCGATTCTCCTCGAACCGGAAACCGACCTTGCTACCCTCGACCTCGAAACCCATGCGGGCAGTATCGACAACGCGGGTTACCTGCTCAGTAACCCCCTGCGCATCAACCATGTACCTGCGATCGGAAAAGCACCCGCTACCGAGGCACCCGCTACCGAGGCACCTGCTGCCGAAGCACCCGCTACCGAGGCACCTGCTGCCGAAGCACCTGCTGCCGAAGCGCCTGTTACCGAAGCGCCTGCCGAATGAACATAGTCTGTTTCGGGGCCCACCCGGACGACGGTGAAGTCTATGCGGGTGGCACGCTGGTAAAGTGGAGTCAGGAAGGGCACAAAGTCCTGTTAGTCTCCATGACCAATGGAGATATTGGGCACCATGAACTGAGCGGCGGCGAATTGGCCCGCAGGCGTGCCGAGGAAG
>JAUIMA010000063.1 GCA_030432675.1 Candidatus Hydrogenedentota bacterium
GGTCTATTTTCAAGGCACGTAGGTCTCTGTCTTTCCACCGTCTGTCGGGGTCTTCGCTAATGGCGCGGAGCACCTGAATGACCCAGGGGGGTGAAGCTCCTTGTCGTTCCATGGGGCGACAGACTTTGCAGGGCCGATAGCCCATGGCGAGGGCTTCCCGGGCGGTGGCGAAATACTCCACATTCTCGGCCTTGGGCTTGCGTGCCGTACAGGTGGGCCGACACAGAATACCGGTGGTTTTTACGCCGACGATGAATATGCCTTCAAAGTCAGAGTCCTTGTTTACGAGTGCCTCGTACATGACGGTTTCAGGCGGCAGCGGATTGTCCATCTTGAATTCCTCGTTGTTGTGCTATGGAGAATCCTACGTGCTTCCAAACTAACATCGCACCCGAAAAATGAACATGTATATTGAGATCTTGCTCAGGGTTTGCCCGCGCGGAAGTGGATAAAGAAGGGGGCGATGCGCCCTGCCTGAAGACTGGGGTGTGCCGCGAGGGCCGCGTCGGTGGGGTAGGGCTCCCGCATGGCCTGGATTTGAAAGCCGACCGACACCAGGATATTGACCCATTCGCTCAGGGTCTTGCGAAAGTCGGGCACTTGGAACAGGGGAATGTCGCCTCGTACTTCTTCCGTCGCCGTGGAAAAAGTCCAGGTTTCAATTTCGCCATTGGCGGCTGCGAAGTAGTCGCCGTATTGCACGGCAGTGACCTGTCCCGCTTCGTCGCGAATGTTCTTTCGAGTCGTGGTGTTGAAGCAGGGGTGGGTGATGGAAAACTGGAGGAAGCCGCCGGGCTTGATGACCCGGTACGCCTCGGCCAGGGCCTCTTCGGTTTCCGGGAACTCCATGAGCGACATAAACGCGGTGGCGAAGTCGAAGGTGTTCTCGGGAAAGGGGAGTTCCAGGGCATTGCCATGGACATGAGAGATGCCCCGCGCTTCCGTCACTTCGTGCGCCCGGGCGTGGCGGATGAAGACTTCTGAATAATCGAGGGCCGTCACGTGGGCGCAACATTCGGAAAGGATGCGGGTGTTGTGCCCTTCGCCACAGCCAATGTCGAGTCCGTGTTTCCCGGAGACATCGGGGAGGAGTTCCAGGAAGGCGGGCGTGTTCACCCAGTCGCGGAAGGTGTCGTGGCCCGCACGGGATAGTTGGGTCCAGCCTTCGGCGTTGTCATTCCAATAGCGGCCTGCTTCGCGGTGGTCCATGGGGGTGCTCTCGTGGTTGAATCCAGGCGGTTGAGTATAGCACGGGAGCGGCCCGTCGATTGCATCGAAAAGTCCGGACTGCTAGACTCCCAGAAACTCACGAGGAGATAGTTTATTGCGCGCGGTGATACAGCGGGTTCGCCATAGTTCGGTGACGGTAAATGACGAGGTGATCGGTGCCATTGGTCTGGGGCTCATGGTACTGTTGGGTGTGGATGTGGACGACGAAGAATCGGATGCGATCTACATGGCGGACAAGATTGTCGGCCTGCGAATATTCAATGACGATGACGGCAAATTCAATCGCTCGCTCCTGGACGTGGGTGGTGAAGTGCTCTTTGTGTCCCAGTTCACCCTTCACGGAGATTGTCGTAAAGGCCGTCGTCCATCCTTTATCAAAGCGGCCCGCCCCGAAAAGGCCGTGCCCCTCTATGAGAAGGTGGGCGCGCTCCTGCGTGAAAAGGGCGTTACCGTGGCCAATGGTGAGTTTGGTGCCCACATGGAGGTGGCGCTGTTGAATTACGGTCCGGTAACCCTGATGCTGGATTCGGGAAAGGCCTTCTGATGCGCATCGCCCTCGTGGGAAGCGGCACCCTCAGTGTCCGCATGTTGACCCCCTTGCTGGCCTCACAGCACGAGATCGTCGCAGTGCTTCTGGATGGTCGCAATACCAAAGGGTATCGCCGGTGGCTGGGTCCTGTGCTTGCCCGCTACTTTCGCGGCTCCTTCAGTCTCGGGGGTCAGGCCTGGAAGCACAACATTCCGATTCACTATATCGATCGGATGACGAAGGAAGAGGTGGCTCCCCTCCAGGAACTCAATCTCGATCTCATCCTGGTGGGCGGGTTCAGTCTCATCTTGAAAAAGCCCCTCCTCGATCTGCCCGCGAAAGGCTGCCTCAACACCCATTCCTCTTTGTTGCCCCGCCACCGTGGACCCAATCCTTTTTCGGCGGCCATTCTCGGGCAGGACGAAGAAACGGGCGTGACGTTTCATTGGATGGACGAGGGCATTGATACGGGAGATATCGTCGCCCAGTTTCCTCTGGCCCTTACCGAAAAGTCGACCATGCTGGGGGTCTACCGTGAGGCCTGCAACCTGGCAGGACAGGAAGTGGTGGGGGTGGTCGATAGCATTGCGGACGGAAGCGCCATCTCAGTGCCCCAGGATGTCCGTCAGGCCAGCTATGAAAAAAAGCCCCGCACGGAAGACGCGTGGATAGATTGGGAGCAATCGGCGGAGGAAATTGACCGCCAGGTGCGCGGCATGTCACCCCAACCCTGCGTACGATTCCTGTGGCGGAAGTGTCTGGTGTTCGTGCATCGGGTCAACTACGACCCTACACCGGTAGACGCCGCCCCCGGCACCATCATCGAGAACCGGCCGCTCGTAAAAGTTGCTACCGGGAAGGGGACCCTGACCCTTCGCGTGGCTTTCCGGCAGAAACCTATCCCCTGGCTATGGCCGGGCCTTGGCAAGCGCCCCGAGGTGGGAGACGTGATCGCCGTGCACCGGCCTGAGGGGTCAGATTGAGCCAGCGGGAGTGTGGGCAGGCGGCGCATTGCGCAGGGGGCAACGTGCCGTCCATAATCGGGGTATGCCCAGTCACTTCGTTACCATTATAATTCCCGCGTTCAATCAGGCGGAAATTACGGCGCAATGTATCGCCAGTATTCGGGCCCACACCCGAGTGCCTTACCGGGTATTGCTGGTGGACAACGGGTCGAATCCGCCCCTGGCACCCGCCTATGAGGCTGTGGAACATGTCACCGTGATTCGCTCAGAACAGAATCTGGGGTTTGCAGCGGGTGTCAATCTGGGGCTGACGCAGGCCGAAGGTCACGTGGTGTTGCTCAACAACGATACCCTCGTGCCGGAAGCCTGGTTGGAGGGGATGCTGTCTGTTTTGGACCACGATTCCAATGTGGGTGCCGTGGGGCCCATGAGTAACTGCGTCTCGGGTAGCCAGTTGATTCCCGATTTGCAACTGGAATCGATGGAGGCCATCAACGACTATGCCTCCCACCGACGTGCGGAGTTGGCGGTGCAGCCGCGCACCGTGGCGCGGCTGGTCGGCTTTTGTATGGTGGTGCGCGATCGTGTGGTCCGTGACGTGGGGCTCTTTGATGAGCAGTTTGCCACGGGCAATTTTGAAGACGACGATTACTGCGTTCGCATCCTTCGGGCGGGCTATCAGCTTTGCGTCGACGAGGGGAGTTTTGTGTTCCACTATGGAAGTCAAACATTTCAGGCGATGGGGCTGGTGGACGAGGCGTGGCACTCCCTCATTGCAGCAAACGATGCCCGCTTCCAGGCAAAATGGAACCTGCGCCCGGAAGACCGGCTGGACAGCTTTCAGGTGTCGCTGGAACACAACCGCCGGGGTGCCGCCTGTTTCGCGGCGGGTGACAAGGTGGGTGCCCTGCGGGCGCTGGTGGAGGCGATTCAGGTAGAGCCCCACCTCAGTCGCAATCACAACGACCTTGCCGTGGTGCTCTGGCAGCATGGGGAGCAAGAAAAAGCCTACGCGCGGGTCAAGCAGGCCCTGCAACTGGAGCCTGCGTCCATAGATGCCCGCAGTAACCTGGAGGAAATGGCTGCGACGCTGGGCGAATCGGCGGACGCGCAAGCCTTTCTCAGAGGACTGGAGAACGAGGACCCTTCATGACTATTGAAATACGACCCTATCGCGACGAAGACGAGCGGGGCTGGATGGAGACCCACGCGATTATCATGAGCATTTCACACGCGTGGAATTATTGCATCCAGGAACGCCCCGACTATGCGGGCTACGAATCAACCCGCCTGGTGGCGGTAGACGGGGACCGTATCGTGGGGCTGACCGATGTGCAATACGAGAACGAGCCAGGCGAGTTGTGCTTTCAAAAGGACTCCCGAGGCGGCTATGTGTTGGAGTTCGGCCGCCTGCCCGCGTATGGGGGACAGGAACTGGGAAAACGGCTTATGGATGCCACGGTGGAAGATGCCAAACGACTTGGTTTCAGCCGCCTGGAATATTGGAGCCAGGACCGCCGTGCCCAGCGCTATTACCGCCGGCTGGGACTCAAGGAAATCAGCCGTCACTATCGCTTTCGCTTTAAGCCGCCCAAGGAGTTGGAAGCGCAGATGATGAAAGACTTCATTGGCGTGGAATACCTCTATGGGGCGTGTGTTCCAGAAGAGTGGCCCCTCGTTCAAAAGAAATATGAAATTGTGCGAAAGCCCCCCCTGGAGCCCCATCTTTGCGCAGGCTTCGATGTGCGTTTTTAAGGTGTCGCAGAAAAAATTAGCGAAGATTAAAAAAAAATTCCATCCAATGTTGACACGGCCAAAAAGCTTTTGATACTATTTGCGAACCACTTCGGGCGGGAGTAGCTCAGTTGGTAGAGTGCAACCTTGCCAAGGTTGATGTCGCGGGTTCGAATCCCGTCTCCCGCTCCATTTTTTTTCTAAATTTCAGGGCCGTTAGCTCAGTTGGTAGAGCAGGTGACTCTTAATCACAAGGTCGGGGGTTCGACCCCCTCACGGCCCACCATTTTTAAATATAAACACATTGCGTTTAAACGCGGGCGAAATTAATTCCGTTTTGCCCGCTTTTTTTGGTACTATGTGGAGCCTTCCCCACGGGGACAATTCGGGCGAGTGGCGGAATTGGCAGACGCGCCAGATTTAGGTTCTGGTACCTCACGGTGTGCGGGTTCAAGTCCCGCCTCGCCCACCAACGACTACGAGCATGGTAGATAGAGATTATGAGCGACAACGAAACGAACGAAGAAGTAGCAGTTGCGGAAGTAGATGGTGCTGACGGTGAATTCGAGTTTGCCGAAGATCCTACCTTCGATGTGGACTACAAAGGTGATTGCGCCTACGAAGTAAAGGTGGCCATTCCCGCTTCCAATACCCTCAAGCAGTCTGAAGAAATGTATGAAGAACTGCAGAGTGATGCGGAGATTCCCGGATTTCGTCGGGGCAAGGCACCGCGGAAACTGCTCGAGCGTAAGTTCGGTAAAGCGGTCCGCGGCGAAGCAACCGAGAAACTCGTTAGCGCGGCGTTTCGCAAGCTGATCAAAGCCGAAGACCTTTCTCCCATCGACTATCCCGATATCGACGGACTTGACGACGTCCACGATACACCCCTCGATGCTGCTCTGGAGTTCACGCTGAAGTTTGAGGTGGCTCCCCGCGTTGAGTTGGGCTCCTATACCGGCCTTAAGGTTGAGCGCCCCGTCCTGAAAGTCGAAGAAAAGGAAGTGGACGAGGCCATCGAGAAGATGCGGGAACGTTTCGCATCGTACGAAGAAGTAGATGGTGCCAAGGCGCAGGATGACGACCAGGTGGTGATCGACTTCACCGGCGTTATCGACGGTGTCGCTTTTGACGGCGGCAGTGCGGAAAATTATCCGTACATCCTCGGCTCCGGTCGCTTCTTCAGCGAATTCGAAACGGCGCTCCAGGGCGCAGAGACCGGTAAAGAAGTTACGTGCGACGTGCCTTTCCCGGAAGATTACTCCAGCGTGGACCTTGCCGGTAAGACGGCAACCTTCACGATTAAGGTCAACGAGATCAAACGTAAGACCCTTCCTGAGCTGGACGATGATTTCGCGACAGGCGGCGGCTTTGAAAGCATGGCCGATCTGCGCGAGAAAGTTTCCAATGACCTTCAGGAAGGTGCCGCCAGCCAGGGCCAGCAGATTGCGGAGCGTCGGGCGGTGGAAGCCATCGTTGAGAACAGCACCTTTGAGCTGCCCAAGTCGCTCGTTGATTCCAGTGCCGCGGAATACTACAACCAGGAAATCCGCCGCCTCTTGGAAATGCGCGTTTCTCCCGATGAGATCGATAAGCGCAATGAGGACCTGCTGAAGAAGGCCCACGAACATGCGACCCGCGAAATTAAGGCCTATGTCGTTGTCAACGAGATCGGTTCTAAGGAGGGGGTCCAGGTGCTGGAAGAGGACTTCGAAAAAGAAGCCCAGGCTATTGTAAGCCGCACCGGTATGGACGTGGACATTGCCAAGCGCTTCCTCAGTCAGGATGACAAGCGCAGCGATTATGAAACCCGAATCTTCCGCCAGAAAGCACTGGCCATCGTGATGGACAGCGCCAAAGTGAAAGATAAAGTGGTAACCCGCGAAGAGCTTGACCAAGAGGATGAAGAGGATAATGCCTGATCCCATGTCGATCCATGCCCAGCTGTCTCAACTCGGCGGGCAGAATCCAGTAGCCCCCGAAAACGTCACGATTTATCAGCAGACGAGTCGTGGGGAGCGCGCCTACGATATTTATTCGCGCCTGCTGGAGGATCGGATTATCTTCCTGGGGATGCCGATTGACGACTTCGTGGCGAACTATGTGATCGCTCAGTTGTTGTTCCTCGAATCGGAAGATCCGGATAAGGACATCAGCATCTACATCAACTCGCCCGGTGGCAGCGTGACGGCCGGATTGGCCATTTACGACACCATGCAGTTCATCAAGCCCGATGTGAGCACGATCTGTCTGGGACAGGCCGCGAGCATGGGTGCGGTGATTATGGCGGCGGGTACGAAAGGCAAGCGGTTTGCGCTGCCCTATTCCCGCTTCCTCCTCCACCAGCTTATGGGCGGGGTGCAGGGCCAGGCATCGGATATCGACATTCAGGCCAAAGAGATTATTCGAATTGGTGAGATGATCGACGAAATTCTGGTAAACCACACCGGACAGCCCGCTGAGCGAATTCATGAAGACAGTGATCGTGATTTCTTCATGGGCGCGGAAGAGGCCAAGGAATACGGCCTCATTGACGAGATTCTGGCACGCTAAGTGGCTGATGCGTCATAACTTATAGTCCAACATTCTAATCCGCCCTCCATCCGATACTCTGGATTGGAGGGCGTTTACTATCTGCCCGCCGGGCCGTATACCCGGAAGGCGGGGAGAGTTCCACTTGACCTCTCTCCCCTTTAGTTGGCAAAATGATAGGGAGTCTACGGACGCCCGGTGCCCACCCAGGAGGTTATCTCTTGACAGGGGCCAGCAGAAATGCTAAATTCTAATTCCAGAGACCTTTAAAGCGCAGGAGAGTCGTATGGCGCCTCAACGTACCCGAAGTGATGTTCCCACCTGCTCCTTCTGTGGCAAGCGCCACGATGAAGTCAATAAGCTCATAGCAGGCCCTGACGTCAATATTTGCGACGAATGCGTGAACCTTTGCGGGGAAATCGTTGCGGAGGAGCGTGCCCGGAAGGGGACCACCCGTTCCATGAAGGTGCCTCCGCCCAAAGAGATTAAGGGCTTTCTCGATCAATATGTTATCGGTCAGGACCATGCCAAACGGGTATTGTCTGTGGCTGTGCACAACCACTACAAACGTATTTCCTCCGGTGGCGAAATTGATGGTGTGGAGATTCAGAAATCCAACGTGCTTCTCGTCGGTCCTTCGGGCTGCGGGAAGACCCTGTTGGCAGAATCCCTCGCCCGTCTGTTGGATGTGCCCTTTGCCGTGGTCGATGCGACGACCTTGACGGAAGCCGGCTATGTGGGCGATGACGTGGAAAACGTCATCCTCAAATTGCTGCAGGCGGCCGACTTCGATCCGGCCCGCGCCGAAACCGGTATAGTCTATATCGATGAGATCGACAAAGTGGCCCGCAAGAGCGACAGTCCCTCGATTACCCGCGATGTCTCGGGAGAGGGGGTGCAGCAGGCCTTGCTGAAGCTACTGGAAGGCACGAGTGCGAGTGTACCGCCCCAGGGAGGACGTAAGCATCCCCAGCAGGAGTGCATTCAGGTACACACCAAGAATATTCTCTTTATTTGCGGCGGCGCTTTCAACGGTCTCGACCTGATCATTCAGAAACGTATTGGCCAGAAGGTCATCGGGTTTAACGCCGATGTGCGCTCGAAGAAAGAGATGGGTCTGGGCGCACTGCTCGCCGAGGTCAAGCCCGAGGATCTGATCAAGTATGGCATGATCCCCGAATTCAGTGGCCGACTGCCCATAACGGCCTCCCTTTCGGAGCTGGGCAAAGACGACCTGGTCCGCATTCTGGTCGAGCCCAACAACGCGTTGGTGCGTCAGTATGAGAAGCTCTTCGAATTGGAGAACGTAAAGCTTCGATTCAAAAAGGAAACGGTTGAGACCGTGGCGGAGAGCGCCATTCTCCGCGATACCGGAGCCCGTGGGCTGCGTAGTATTCTGGAGGAGGCCATGCTCGGTGTCATGTATGAAATTCCATCGCGTGAAGATGTGGTTGAATGCGTGATCACACCCGGTGTCATCAATAACAATGAAGAGCCCCTGCTGGTGTACAAGCATGAGAAAGAAGCGGCCAAGTCAGCGGATGATGACACGAGTTCCGCCTCTGCCTGATCGGAATAAGATACTATGTACGGGCCGGATATCCTCCCTTGGATGTCCGGCCTTTTGCCTGTATAGCGCGCAAACCGCTATACTGTGGCACTGCCTCCCCCCGCCCCGTACCACCTACGGCTGTGCGGTGAACGAAACGGCTCTGACGCTTTCCACGCCCCCCGTGTAGACAGCCGGAGCACACCTGAATGGACTGGAGCAAATCGAACTGATGTCAGCCCGCAAACGTGCCGTCGAAGACAGTAGCATGCGCCTCTATCTCTTGCCACTGAAAGACGCCGTCGTATTTCCCCGTATGATCGTGCCACTCCTGGTTGGCCGCCCCGCTTCTCTTGCCGCTGTCGAGGGCAGCCTCGCGAAGAACCAACCGCTGTTTCTCTGTACCCAACGGGATGCCGGAGAAGAAAATCCGGAAGAAGACGGGCTCTTTACCGTCGGTGTTGCGGCGACGATTCTCCAATCCCTGCGTATGCCTGACGGAACGATGAAGGTGGTCGTGGAAGGTTTGGGGCGTGGCCAGGTTACCCGCTTTTGTCTCGGCGAAGATGTAAACGATGCGGCGGAAGTCCAGGTCCAGGAATTGGAAACGGAGTCGGAAGTAGGGGAGGATGCGGCCGCCCTTATGCGTACAGTGGTAGGTCAGTTTAAGGAGTACGTTCAGCTCTCCCAGCGCGTCGCCCCTGAGATTCTTATGTCGATTCAGGATATGGATGACGCCGAGTTGGTGGCCGACTCCATCTGCGCCTATCTACCCGTGGGCGTTGAAGAGCGCCAGGAGCTGGTGGAGTTGGTGGATCTGACAGAACGGCTCGAGCGTATGACCGCCTTCTTGATGCGCGAGAACGAGCTTATTCTGATGGAGCAGAATGTACGCGACCGTGTGCGCGAGCAGATGGAGCGGGGACAACGGGAGCACTATCTGCACGAGCAACTCAAAGCCATTCACCAGGAATTGGGCAACCGGGAAGACGGCGATGAGTTTTCGGAAATGCGCACCCTGATCGCGAAGGCCAAGATGCCGAAAGAGGTGCGGGTTAAGGCAGAACGGGAATTTGCACGATATGAGCGGATGCCCATGTTAAGTCCGGAAGGGGCGGTGATTCGTAGTTATCTGGAATGGCTCTGTGACATGCCGTGGTCCAAGCGATCGCGGGATTTCCTTGACCTCAAGGTAGCGCAGACCGTGCTGGACGAAGATCACTTCGGGCTGGAGAAGGTGAAGGATCGCATCCTGGAGTATCTCGCGGTGCGAAAGCTCAGCAACTCCGCCCGAGGGCCTATTTTGTGCCTGGTGGGGCCTCCTGGCGTGGGTAAGACCTCGCTGGGAAATTCCGTGGCCCGCGCGATGAAGCGCAAGTTTATTCGTGCATCCCTTGGGGGGGTACGGGACGAGGCGGAAATTCGCGGCCACCGACGGACCTATATCGGGGCGATGCCCGGTCGGATTCTGCAGAGTATTAAGAAAGCCGGGGTGAAGAACCCCCTGTTTCTCCTCGATGAAGTCGATAAGTTGAGCAACGATTTTCGGGGCGATCCCTCGTCTGCACTGCTCGAAGTGCTGGACCCGGCGCAGAATAAAGACTTCAGCGATCACTATCTGGAGGTTCCTTTTGACCTCTCGGAAGTATTTTTTATTGCGACGGCCAACAATGAGTTTCAAATTCCCGAGCCCCTACAGGACCGCATGGAAATCGTGCGTCTTTCCGGGTATACGATACGGGAGAAAGAGCAGATTGCCACCCTCTTCCTGGTGCCCCGTCTGATGGCGGAATGTGGTCTGGGAGAAAAGCATGTGGCCTTTACCCTGGACGGCATCGGAGCGATAATCCAACGCTACACGCGGGAAGCGGGTGTGCGTGAACTGGAACGTCAGATTGCCCGGGTCCTCCGAAAGGTCGCACGGACCGTGGTCGAGAAAACCCACGACGGGCAGATGACCTTGGATGGGGAGCGCGTTATCGACCTCTTGGGTCCCCCGGTGTACAGCGGGCTCCACGCAGTTGAACAGCCTCAGGCCGGTATCGCCATCGGGATGGCCTGGACCCAGGTGGGAGGCGACATCCTTTACATCGAATCGAGCCTGATGGAAGGCAAGGGGAAACTCACCCTCACCGGCCAATTGGGCGACGTCATGAAAGAATCCGCCGAGGCAGCCTATACCTACATTCGCTCCAATGCGAAGCGCCTGAAAGTGCCGGCTGATTTTCATCCATCCACGCCCACTTTGCAAGACGTTTACATGTTGATGCAAAAGCTCGCGTATCATGCTGATGTGGAGCAACTGGAAATCCCATGTTGAAGCACAGGTCGCCAACAGGCGAAATCAGTCTCCTGGGGCGTGTGCTCCCTGTGGGCGGTATCAAAGAAAAGGTACTGGCAGCCCACCGGACCGGGGTTCGCGCGATTATTCTGCCCAAAGAGAACGAAAAAGATCTGCCCGACATACCCGACGATGTCCGCAAAGAATTAACTATCTCGCTGGTGGAAACCGTGGATGACGTGCTGAAAATCGTGTTTGCCACCAAGAAGAAGTCATAGGGCGTCATCACCGACGTCCCGTGAAGAGAGGAATATGTCGTGCAGGTCCATACCGCTGACTTTTTACTAAGTGGCCTTGATTCCAGCCACTACCCCAAAGATCGCCGTCCGGAATTCGCCTTCGTGGGGCGATCTAATGTGGGGAAGTCCACTTTGATGAATGTGCTGTTGGGACGTAAGGGGTTGGCCAAGACGAGTGGCACGCCCGGCAAGACCCAGACGCTGAACTTTTTCAACGTGAATGACAAAGTCTATTTTGTGGACTTGCCTGGTTATGGCTTTGCCAAAGTGCCCAAAGCGATGAAAGACACCTGGAACCGGGTGATGGTCGAGTACCTCAGTGAGCGGGACACCTTGCGCATGGTGGCGGTATTGGTGGATGCTCGGCACAAACCCTCCGACCTTGATATCCACATGTTGCAGATTCTGGAGGAGGCCGAGGTGCCCACCCTCGTTGTGGCCACCAAGATTGATAAGCTGAAGCGCTCTCAGCGAGAAAAAGCGCTTCGACTCATCAGCGAGACCCTTTCATTGGACCGAGAGGCCATCATCCCATTCAGTGGTGTGAACCGAGAAGGCGTTAAAGACCTGTGGCAGGTAATCGACGGCCTCGTCTAGCGCGGTGATGCTTCAGGCGGACTCGTCCGCTGGGATGGGCATGATGCGACGGTTTTCATCCGCCTCCCGGGATGTATCTTCGTCGTAGGCCATGGTGATGAGCAGATGGGTGTAAGGGATGGTGACGATTAGGCCGATGACGAAGAAGAGCAGTCCGGCCAGATTAATACCCAGGATCATAATGCCCAGGGTGAGCCACCGCTTTCGATTGCCCCACACCAGCTTTCGGCTGGCCTCCATGGCATCCCACATGCCGGGTTTCGTATCCAACAGGAAGAGATAGGTTGTGGTGTACGTCAGGAGTACGAGCAGCCCGGGTATTACCAGCAGGGAGAGTCCGATCAGGAAGGCCACCTGAATCAGTATGTTGGCAATGAATGCGGGGAGGAAGGTCTCGAATCCGGCGAGTAGCTCACCAAGATGGGTTTCCTTGTTACGGACAATGGCCAGATCGATTTTGTACATGCCCAGCAGAAAAGGACCCAGCAACACATTGCCACCGATGCCCTGTAGCAGGTAGTCGCCCAGAAATACGATGGCCAGGAGAATGAGGTGGGCCCCTACGAGCAGGCGCTTATGTTCCCAGAAAAGGCCGAAGCCCCGGACCAGCAGGGTCTTATTGGAGGCTTCGTCCTGTGGGAAGTCAAATTCTCCGGGCGATTCGTTCACGGGTGCTCCAGGGATGTTTGGGGACAACTGGACAGCAGGCTGCTGTTCTTACAGGAGGATGGTACCATTTGGCGACCAATTTTCCCAGTGTCGGGGTGATAGGCGCCGGTACTGAGGGGGGGGCGAAGGCCAACGATCGTGCGATGCAGACCTCTGTGAGCGGGTGCGGGAAAAGTGACTGAGGAATCGAGGAAGTGATACCGTAGAGGGAGGAGCGAATTATGGCACGTGGTGATCATATCAAAGTACGGCGGCTGGGATTTCTCTATTCCCATCACGGGATCGATATGGGGGATGGCACCGTTATTCATTTCTCCGGTGAGCCCCTGCAGCGGGCCCGGGCCCGCGTGATACGGAGCGACTTTGCGACATTTTGCGATGGGGCTGCGTGCGAAGTGGTGCAGTACCCGGGACCAGTACGCTCGCCGGACGAGGTGGCAAGCGTGGCAGAAAGTTTGCTCGACCAAACCTCCTATTGCGTGTTGCGAAATAACTGCGAACACTTCGCAAGCTATTGTAAAACCGGGGTGATGAAGAGCCGACAGGTACGGCGCTTAATCCTGGCTGCGGGTGCTACGCACGCGCTGGTCGCTGTTGCGGTGATTAAATGCGTCGATTTGGCGGAGCGCCGGTTTCGCGCTCGTTTTACTTCACACTAACCCGCCTAAAAATCTGGGCGGAATCGATACGCCCATACATTAGAAGGATTACGACGATGCTAGAGCGACTGACCTCCGACGAGCAACTCGCGATGTTGGAATTGCTGATATACATGGCCAAAGCGGACGGCAAGGTGGTGGATATTGAGCAACAGATCCTGGAGAATTATGCCACCCTGGTCGAGGTCGAATTTAGCGATTTGCGCGACGATGCGACGCCCGAAGATGTAATTCCCCGCTTGCGGAGCCAGGTGAGTCGTGCAATCGTCTTGCAGGAGTTACTCCGGCTTTCCCACCTCGACGGCCTGTTCACCGAGCGAGAGCGATCGGCCATCCTGGAGATCGCAGAAATTATGGGGCTCCCCCTGGCAATGGTCCACAAACTGGACGAGTGGGTGGTAGACGGTCTCCGCTGGGTATGGCGTGGGGAAGATCTCCTCGATGAAGTCGAGGGGGTTACGGTGTAGCATTCCAGCGCAAACGTAGTTTGATAAAAGGTCGCCAAGAGAGATATGTGCTCTTTTGGGGGCCTTTTTTGGGTTCATGGGAAGAGAACAGGGAGATGAAGATACCGCGCAGATGGCTTTCCGTCGTACGTGCCGCCCAATCGTTTTCGGACTTCCAGCCCCAGGGGCTCCAAGTTGATAGTGCCTCCGAAAAGAGAACCTGAATGCGTTTGCCTGCGTTGAGTAACACGCTTTGTTGATGAAGCGCCAAGCGCTCCGGCCTTATTGGAATGTCCGCCTGGGATGACGTCGATTTGGCTCCCAAATTAAGAGCTACTTACTCGAGCAAGCCAAGCCTCTTTAGGGGCCCTGTGTGGCTTCCCGCCGCTGTCGATGCCGCCCGGATACTTGTGCCGGGCGCCTATAGACACAAAAAAACTTGGAAAGGTCCGAGGACCTTTCCAAGCCATGTGTCTAATTAGTAGCTACGTGAACGCTTGCGCATTACACAAGGTAGCTAGCAGTGGCTCACGGGAACCACTTCGTGCCGTCGGTCATAGCAGCCGAGGATACCATCCAGAACTTGGAGGAGTCCTGGGGATACTTGGCGAACTCTACGTGGCCGTCCATGAAGAGAACGTTGGCACCGCCGGGGATGTGGGCGAAGCCTTCGCTGTCAAGACCGCCGTCATTCACGTCGAAGTTCATGTTGTCGAACTGGATGGAAATCTGGCTCTGGGCCTTGGCGGCACCGGCAGGGTTGTTGATGTCGGTGATCAGGAAGCGTTCGATGCCTTCACGAAGGGGAAGGAGCTCGATGCCCAGATCGGGGACGTCAAGGGAGGAACCGTAGTCACGGTAGTCGAGGTCGAGGGTGGGGTGCTCACCGTCTACGCGCTGTCCGATGAACTGAGAAACTTCAGTCGTCGTGCGGCCCGCAGGGGGATTGATGAACAGTTCACCAGGGATGACCCAGCCCCAGTAGCGATACTGGTCGAATACGGCCCGGGGAACGCACCAGGGGTTGTTGTTGTCACCACCACGGCTGGGGCGGCAGGAGTCGTCGCCACCACCGGCATACTGAGCGCCAGCACCCGCATACATGGGAGCTTCGGAGCCATAGTACTGCCAGTCGGTTTCTACGCGACGGGCGATATCCGGATCGTCAGGCGTGGAGGAAGCGCCGCTCAGGGAGGGGCACACCAGGATGTTCATGTCGTTCAGGTATTCGGGGTAAACCGCCTGAAGCCCGAACTGGGACCAGAATCCGCGGGTGATAGCGGAGTGGGTGGCATCACCACCGTCCGGATCGCCGTTGGGGGAGATGTAACGGGGCGGGAAAAGCTCGCCAGCTTTTTCGTTGGCGAACATTTTGCAGCTGAGGCCGATCTGCTTCAGGTTGTTCTGGCAGCTGGCGCGACGGGCCGCTTCACGGGCACGTGCAAGAGCAGGCAGAAGAATGGCTGCAAGGATACCGATGATAGCGATAACTACCAGCAGCTCGATGAGGGTAAAACCCTTTTTGGAATTAGGACGCTTTGTCATAACTCTCTTTCCTTTGTTCGTAGAAGAATAATAGAAGGATGTCAAAACTAGAGAATAAAGTATGATGATATTTGGCCCGCAGACCTCCGAAACAGCCCAACTCCTTTCCATTCTGCTTCAGGTGTTGTTGTGTTGTATTACATTTTCAATGACAGAAAAATGGCATATAGATGCGACTCTCCTGTCATTGACTAAAGGGCATGCTACAAAACCTATCAACTCCCTCCGTGGATGGAGTGGGAATCACATCGCAAACGCGCCAGTTTGCTCTGACCATCCAGTGCGTACCTGACCGTAGACACTGTGTGATTCACCCTAGAATAGGTGTAACCTAAGTATAACAACTTTTCCCGAAATGTAAAGGAAAAAATTCTATACGGGTTAATCATGTATTCTTATAAATTGCTTCAATTTGGGGGCTGTTGGCATCTCTTTCCACCAGCTTGCCTGCATTTTATAGTTTTTGACCACGCTTGTCAATGGGTAGGGCGATTTTTTTTAATCAAGACTATAGCCCACGTCAATGCTTTGGACAGTTGCCGTGGATTTCTTTTGGGGCTGCTTCCGTGAATTCCCGCGTTGCGGAGACTGCGACCCGGAACGTTATTCCTCTTTATTTGTGGTTCTCCTTTTGCTACTATATGGTCAGGCACAATATATGGTGTAGGAAGGTTCTTATGACGGGTCATTTTCGTAAAGTCCATTTCGTCGGCGTCGGCGGTATCGGCATGAGTGGACTGGCAGAGATTTTGCTCAATCTGGGCTATGAAATCTCGGGATCTGACCTGTCTAAATCCGGGATTACCGCCCGTCTCGAGGGTCTGGGGCTGACTTTTTTTGAGGGTCATCAGGCCGAAAACGTGCGGGATGCGGATATTCTCGTGGTCTCTGCGGCGGTATCGGAAGACAATGCCGAAGTCGTCGCGGCCCGAAATTTACGGCTTCCGGTCATGCACCGAAGCGATCTGCTGGCGGACTTAATGCGGCTGAAGCCCAACGCGGTGGCCGTTGGTGGCACCCATGGCAAGACGACGACGACCTCCATGATCAGCGCTATTCTCGATGTGGCCAATATCGGGGCCACCAGCATTGTGGGCGGTATATTACACCGTAGTGGCACCAACGCACGGTGGGGGACCGGTTCTTATCTGGTGGCCGAGGCGGATGAACACGATGGTTCCTTCTTGCGACTCCATCCAACCGTTGCGGTGGTCACCAATATTGACGCAGAGCACCTCGAATATTATGGCACCATTGACCAGATAAAGCGGGCCTTTACCGAGTTTTGTAATGGCGTTCCTTTCTATGGGTACGCCATCCTTTGTGGTGATGACCCCAATTGTGCCGCCATCTTGCCCGATATTCATAGTGTTTCCATCACCTACGGGCTTGGGAACGGGATGTCGCTTCAGGCCGTGAATTTGGAGTTGGTCGAAAGCGCGTCTTCCCGTGTGTCGGAGCGGCTGACGGGATTGGCGACCCGATTTGATGTGGTCAGCCATGATGCGCGGGTCGCACCGGAAGGGGTGCTGGGTTCGGTGGTGGTGAATGCATTGGGCGAAAACAATGTGCGTAATGCCCTGGCGGCCTGCGCCGTCGGACTCTGTCTGGGAATGCGCTTTGGCGTTCTGGCAGAAGGCTTGCGCCATTTCGACGGAGTGCGGCGCCGATTGCAAGTTCGGGGTGAAGCCCGGGGCGTGGCCGTCGTGGAAGATTATGCCCATCACCCGACGGAGATCGCGAGCACCCTGGAGGCAATCCGCTGGGCAAAACCCAAACGCATCATCGGCGTGTTTCAGCCCCATTTATACAGTCGCACGAAACACTTTTGTGACGAATTTGCCGCCGTGCTATCTCAAATGGATCATGCCATTGTTACCGATATTTACCCTTCCCGTGAGACCCCCATACCGGGAGTGGACGCGGGCATGGTTGTCGACGCCGCCCATGGTCTGGAAGCGCGGCATGTAGAATTAATTCGCGACCGAGAGGTCGTTCCATCTCGTTTGCTCGAAATCGTCCAAGCGGGCGATATTGTGTTG
>JAUIMA010000650.1 GCA_030432675.1 Candidatus Hydrogenedentota bacterium
TGGGGCGTATTGCCCGTGCGCCCATTGCCTTAGGCCTGTTGCTCTCCCTCGCCATCTTCAGTTTTGAAAACACGGTGGGGGTCCGATTCGCGGCTGTCGCGCAACAGCTCGACGAAGAGTATTTCAGCCGGGTAATGCCCCACGAAGGTCATGGCCCCAGTTGGACGCAATTGGGTGAGGATGATTGGTCCTGTCACATCCTTCAGTTTAATCGGCAGGCCCTCACGGGAACCGATGTCTTCATCCATTCGTTTCACGAAGGCGGGATGGAGGAAATCCGGGCGGATAGAATCTATTGGGATCCCGAACGCACCCAGTGGATGCTGGAAGATGGTCGCTGGGCGACGATTCAACGCGAACCCAGTCTGAAACACGTCACCCGTATTACCCAGATACCGGCACCCTTTGACGAGTCTCCTGCGCTGCTTTTCGCCCTGGAGGAGTCTTCGGATAGTAAAACGGCGGGGGCCCTCTATGCCGACCTCCAGTTTGCCGAGGCCATGGGGGTCCCAACGACTCGGGCCTGGGTCGACTTTCATACCAAGTTTTCCCGGCCCGCCCTGTGTTTTGTGATTGTGTGGCTGGCCATCCCCTTTGCCCTGCGTGTTCGGCGGGGAGGCATCTTCCTGAGCTTTGGCCTGAGTATCGCCCTGGGCCTCGCCTATGTTACCCTGTACGTCATTGCCTTGGGGCTGGGTAATATCGGATTGCTCCCCCCACCCGTTGCGGCATGGCTCGCCAATGGCGTGTTTTGGGTTGGCGGAGTCTTGGCTTTTCGTCGAATCTGCGGTTAGTCGCCCTTTTTTCTCCGTGAAACTGCGAAAAACCCTACAATATGGGGTGGAAGCCACTTGACACCCCCCAAGATGTAGATTACACTAGCAAAAACCCACGACAGGCCACCGCGCCCGCATGTTCAACTTGGGAACACCGTGGTTCAACGACCGCGCACGGCACACTGGGTGAGGTCCTGCGCAACCCGATATTGCCGCGACAATCGGCATGATGTCGCACGTGAGACACTACTTCCTATACAATACCCCGCCATCGATCAAATGTTACGTCGTCCGCTATTCGGGTTACATCGATGGTGGCAGCACGCGATGCGCCCATCCTCGGGCGCCCATTGGACAACGAAAACTTAGGAGCGTTAACGCATTCATGAAGAACTACGCGATTCTTGCGCTATGCCTTGCCACCCTTTGGGTGAGCGGCTGCGCGACGACCGGTGAGTCGGCCCGTGGAGTAGAGCAGTTTGACCCGGTACCGCCGATTGCGGTAGGTAGCCAGACGCTTGAAGCGGTGGCCCCCCGCTCGGTGACGGACCTGCTTCGAGATGCCGATGTGGCCTTTCAAGCCGCCAACAAGGCCCAGGAAGATGGCGACGAAGAAGCCGCCCTGCGCCAGTATGTGCTGATGTTGGAACTGCTGACGGAAGCCGATCTGGACCCGAAAGTGTTTTATTCTCTGCGCACCGAGTTTGGCACGATTCTGAATAAATCGACCCAGCAGGCCGCCCTCTACCAGCCACGGCAATACAGCCCGCTGGACAGCAGCGAATATGCGTCCGGCAACCTCCAGGACTTCAGCATCCCTTTCCCCCTGCCGGAACAGGTGCTTGCGGAAATCGACCGTATCCAGAACAGTTATCCAAAGAATTTCCAGACCTTCCTGGATCGCAGCCAAAAGTATCTCCCCTACATTACCCGACAGCTTCGTGAAGCTGGACTTCCCGAGGAGATGGCCTATCTTGCCCTCGTGGAAAGCGGTTTCCAACCCAAGATCGTTTCCCGCGCCGGCGCGGGTGGCATGTGGCAATTCATGCGTCCCACGGCCCGCCGCTTTAATCTCCGTGTGGACTCCCACGTGGACGAACGGTATGACTGGATCCATTCGACCCGGGCGGCCATCGAATATCTGACGGTGTTGAACCGGGAATTCAGCGGCAGCTGGCCCTTGGCAATTACGGCCTATAACATGGGCGAAGGCGGACTCGCGCGGGCCATCGCCTCCAATGGGGGCGACAGTGATCTCTTCAGCCTCTTTGAAACACCGCCCGCGTCGTACCGAATCCGCCTTGAGACGAAGCGTTATTTCCCTAAGTTTATCGCAACCCTAATCGTGGCCCGTTCGCCCGAGCGCTATGGCTTCAAGATCAATCCCCAGCCTGCCGAAGACGTGACCCACGTGCCCGTAACGGGCCTCTACGCCCTGAATGATCTGGACCGTGCGATGGGCTACCCGGAAGGCACCCTGGCACGGGTCAACCCCGCACTGCTCAATGAAACCACGCCCCCCTCGGGCACCTTTCATATCCTGGTCCCAAGTCAAGACAAATCCCGCTTTGCCAGCGTATTACGCAGCGCGCCCAAACTAAAGCATGCGGCTGGCTCCCACAAGGTTAAGCGCGGTGAGACGGTCTCGCAAATTGCCACCAAGTATGGCGTTTCGGCCAGCGAAATCATGCGCCATAATTCGATTAGTTCCGCGCGAAAGCTGCGGGCCGGACAAACCTTGAAAATCCCCGGCTATCGGGGCTCGGGTCAAGGCGGCGGTGAAACTACATCCACCACGACCGCTTCCCGCTCCGAGAGTGCCACACGCACGGAAAAAGTCACCTACAAGGTCAAACCGGGCGACACCCTCTACGACATCGCCCAGGCCCATCGGGTCTCCGTATCTGACTTGCAGGAGTGGAACAACAAGGGCCGGCGCTCCCGATTAAAAGTGGGCGAAACCCTTCATGTGGGCGAACGCACCGTGACGGCCACCCCATCCCGAACAGCAGCACCTGCGACCAGCGGTGGCACGACCTATCACACAGTTCGCGCCGGTGAGTACCCCGCAAAGATCGCCCGTGACTATGGCATCCCGGTGCGCGACTTCCTTTCCTGGAACAATCTCGGTGCCCGCTCCACCATTAAGGTGGGCGATAAGCTCATTGTATCTGCCGCCGCACAGACGGCCTCTAGTGAACCCACCACCGACGCAATTGCGCCGCCAGACACGCCGCCTGCGGCCTCGCCCGTAACCCGGACGGCCGCTAACACGACGAGCACGGGCGAGCATAAGGTTCGCAAAGGTGAAAGCGCCAGTGTCATCGCCCAG
>JAUIMA010000651.1 GCA_030432675.1 Candidatus Hydrogenedentota bacterium
AACGGCGGCGGTGTGGGCGGCAACAAGGCCGCCTGGTACCAACACGTTTTTCACAAGGCCCTGCAGGAACGCTTCCCACAGTCGGACATTACCCTTCACACGGCCTCGTGGCCGGGGCGGGGCAGCCGCAACTATCTGGAGTCCCCCGCAGGAAGCGAACATGATTTTCAACGGGATGTCATCGACCGCAAGCCCGATCTCGTGACCCTGGAGTGGGTGAACGATGCCTATCTCAAGGAGGACGCCCTCGTGGCCCACTATGGCATGATCATGGAGCGGCTCCACGGAGGGGGGGCGGAGGCGCTATTGCTGACACCCCACCTGGTACGTCCCGATTGGATGGGGGTGAACACCCTGAAGTTGGGCCAGGACCCGCGGCCCTACACCCAGGGACTCTATGCCTTTTCAAAGGCCAACGGCATTGCGCTGGCCGACGGTGCCCAGCGTTGGTGTGACACGTGGCGCGTGGGCGTGCCCTACACCACCATGCTGGCCAACGCCATCAATCATCCCGATGCGCGGGGACACGCCCTGCTGGCCGATGCGCTGTTGGCGGTGTTTCCAGAGAAGTAGAGCGCTACGTATAGAATTATGAAAACGCCACGGCAGCCCAGCGCTGCCGTGGCGTTTGTACGTAGTAGGGCGCGTAATCAGTCTTCGAAGAGTGCCGGGTCCATCGTGGCGGTCAGGCCATCGGCTTCGAGCAGTCGCGTGGCGAGTCCGGCGCATTTGGGCAGTTCATAGCGGAAGAAGTAGTGACACGTGGTCCGTTTGCCGAGATAGAAATTGGCATCGGGGTTGTCCGCGTCTTGTGCCAGTGCGGCTTCGGAGACGATGGTCTGGGAAAGCCATTGCCAGGCGATGGTGATGATGCCCACGTACTCAAGGTAAAGGGTTGCGTCGGCGAGGAACACCTCCACCTTGCCTTCACCGGCCAGACTGACGAGCCGACCCGTGACCTGTTCCAATTGGGCGAGGGCGTCCGACAAACGCTTGGCCTCGCTCGCGATGGCTTCGTGCGTTTCCGCCTCGGCGATGGTCTCCTTCACGCGGGTGAGGAAGAGGGCGAGTGCCGCCCCCTTTTGCATCGTGACCTTGCGGCCCAACAAATCCATGCCCTGGATGCCCGTCGTGCCCTCGTGGATGGGATGAATACGGGCGTCCCGGTAGTATTGCTCCAGGGGGAACTCATCGCAGTAGCCGTAGCCGCCCAGGCACTGGAGTCCGGTACTCACGGACAAGATCCCCATTTCAGAGGGATAGGTCTTCGCGATGGGCGTCAGGAAATCCAATAGCAAGGCATGTTCTGCACGCCCTTCCTCGGGGCCCGCGTGGGTCAGATCGATGAGCTTGGCGCAATAGGCGATGAGCGACAAGGATCCCTCCACGATGGCGCGCTGAAAGAGGAGCATGCGTTTCACATCGGCGTGTTCGATGATGGGCACCTGCGGCGCGGCGGGGTCTTTGCCCGCCACGGGACGGCCCTGATGACGTTCCCGGGCGTATTTCAAGGAGGCGTAGTAGGCGGCCGTGGCGATGGCGGTGCCGCCCAGGCCCACACCGACACGGGCTTCATTCATCATCTGAAACATGTAGCGGAGGCCGTGATTCTCTTCGCCTACCAACCATGCACGGCAGTCACCCTGCTCACCCATTTCGAGTTGGGTGATGGGGGCACCGCGATAGCCCAGTTTGTGGTAGATGCCGGTGCACAATACGTCATTGGGTTCCAGACCGCCCCCCGCCGTTGGCCGCAGTTTCGGCACGACGAAGAGTGAGATGCCCTTCACTCCTGCGGGGGCACCTTCGATGCGGGCCAGCATGAGATTGACGATATTGTCGGCGCCATCATGCTCGCCGCAGGAGATAAAAATCTTTTGTCCCGTGAGCAAAAAGTAGCCCTGATCCGTGCGTGCGGCACGGGTCTCCAAATCCGTGAGCGAACTGCCGGCCTGGGGCTCGGTCATGGCCATGGTGCCTTGCCACTGGCCTTCAAACATGGGGGGCACGTAGGTGTCGATGAGTTCCTGAGAGCCGAAGGAGCCAATAAGCTGGGCCGCACCGGTCGTCAGCACGGGATAGACGCTGGCCGAGTAATTGGCGGCACCCAGGATAAAGCGCACCATCGTGAGTAACGTGTCGGGAAGTTGTTGCCCCCCCAATTCGAAAGAGGCATGGGCCCCAATCCATCCCCCTTCGCCACACGCCTGGAGAAGTTCACGGACCACGGGGGCGACGGTGACCGTGCCCGCGTTGAAGGTAGGCGCTTCCTTGTCCATTTGAGCCAGAACCGGAAAGAGTTCGTCGGCGCCCAGGCGCAATCCGGTCTCGAGGACCATGTCGAAGATCTCGCGGTCATGCTCTGAAAAATAGGGCAATTCACAGAGGGATTCCGCGTCCAAGACTTCATAGAGGAGGAATTCGATGTTACGCATACTGACGAAATCTTCGGCCATGGGGCACTCCTTGGGGGTTAAAAACGGAAGGGGGAGTATAGCATAGGGGCCATGGCGGCGCCCGCAAACATTGCGTCTTCCGGGGTGAATCGCTTAGGATGCGGTCCAAATGGGACGTCGACACCGACCTTCCAACATACACCAGATTGTCTTATTCGGGCCGTGAGCCCCTACCAAGGAATTCAGACTATGTTATTTGGTACCCAGTTTCAGAGCTTTTTCGATTCCATCGTTGAAATTATCATCGGACTCATTCGCGCCCAGTACAGCGAGCTTTTTGCGCTGATCGAACTGTTTCAGACCCTCGTCGGTGGCGGTGCCGTATAAGGAACCAAGGCACCGTGGGCCTATCGAATTTTTGTTGAGACCAAGACCCACCACGGGCAAACGTAATCGCTTGACCACAGCATCCGTGGTTGTTGGCGAAGAATATGCTTCCTCTATCGCGAAGATGCTGCGTGGTTCACGTTCCTGAAAGTTAGGAAGCCCCCTATGGGGAAGGGGACGCCTTGCCGGAGTCCGGCACTTGGCCTGACGTCGGTATGCCCATATTCCAGATTGCCTCGAAGCGGGCGATGGTGATTCCAATCCCGATCTCGCGTGGACCGATGGTAGTCGGTCGGAGCTGTGGTTGCTGGATGCCGGGCG
>JAUIMA010000064.1 GCA_030432675.1 Candidatus Hydrogenedentota bacterium
CTGAATGGAGGGCGTAAACCCGTCGAGCTACAAATCGAGGGTCGTTACGGACACTTCCCAGTTAACGGTGTCGATTCCCTGGTCGATAACGACGTAATAGGTACCCGGCCGGTCGAATATACGGGCGCGCATACCCAGAAAGTCCCCGTTCGAGATACGGGTGAAGGGCGTATCGGTCTCGGCGTCGTAGAGCGTCACTGAAAATCCACTGGGCGTACGCAGGCCTGCACCGCGACATTCCAAGCGCCAAAGTCCACGCCCCACCGTAAACTCAGGTGAGCGACGCTCCCCGGATCCGGACCATTCGGCGATGGGCGTCGGAATCACCTGGGGCCGATATCCCGTAGCTTCCGCCTCCTTCAGGGCCGCCACACGGGCCTGCCAGGCACTGTATCGTAAGGTCTCATCATGGGCCTTGGAAAGTGCGGCGCGGGCATCCCGCTCGCGTTGGGAAATGGCCTTTTCAACCGACTCCAGTTCGTTTTCATAGCGCCTCATCCGGGCGCGATAGGCTTCATCCGCCTCCCCAATACGGCGCTCCGTGCGATGTCGCTCCGCCAGGGCCGCATCATAGAGACTGGGGTCTTCGGTGTACCACCAGGTAGGTACGGCCCGCAGGCGATCATGCTCGTCGTAATAATAATGATATACCGGGCCTACGTAGCCTTTGGAATTCTCGTAGGCATCCAGATAGAAATTTGAGGCATCCTCAGCCTGGGCCTGCTCCACGGCGGCTTCCCGTGCATAAGCGGCAGAAACCACCCGCTCTTCCACGACAATCCTATTGGAGTCGAGCACTTCTATTTGCTCCACGGCCTGCGAGTGATCGGCCACCCGCTGCACGGTGCGCTGCTCAAGCGTCTCACCCAATCCCTGCTCGATCCACTCTTGTCGCTCGGGGGAGAGGCCCTGCCAGTGGGCCAATTGAGATTCGAAGAGAGCGAGGCTTTCCAATTGACGCTGCTTTTTCAGCAAATCACCATCAACGCGAGGCGCCGTTGACCGGGTCTCCTGCTCTGCCGCCCGTGCCGCATCCCTCGCCGCCCGATACCGCTCCAGGATGGCCTCACGCCCGGTCGTGTTGGGAGAGATCACCAAATCGGACACATTTCGCCGTCGTCGGCTAACCTTCTCCAGGACCCCTGTGTCGGGGTGATGTACGTAATAGTAATCCTGGCTTACCCGGATGTACACATCCCGATACCAGACATCACCAATACGTAAAGAATCTGCCGCCGCCATCCCCGTCATCACCGTGAACGCTACCATGAGATATAATGGCCTGACCATGTCGCCATCCTTTCGGTTGGATTACTCGACGGAACGCACACTCCTCCCTTTAACTATTAAACGCCTCTCGCATAGGTTTATTCAAGGGGTTTGAAAAATTGTGTAAACGCCGGGCTAAAAGGACAGCGGGTGGCGGCGCAAAAGTAAAACATCGATAACACCGTGTAAGAATAACAACAATGGTACGCTATGACGAAAGCAAGACATAGGCGTGATAGAATCCCCCCAAGCGGCAAGTGGGTTCATCGCCACGCACCACGGCGTCACTGACAAAAGGATAAATTTCATGGCCCTCAGAGTCTTTTCCCTTTTACTCGCCCTTTTCGCGATCCATTCAACGATGGCTCACGGAGAGACCGCTCCAACGAACGCAACGGCACCACCCTTTCGCCTGGAGGTGTTGGTGGATTTTGTCGACGATGCCCTCGTGACCGAATTCACACCGGATCACATCGACCAAATGATGGCGACGTTGAAATCGCTCGGCGTCACTCGGGTAAGTTGGGCCTACTATGGCGACGGGCACGGTGGCTACTTTATGCCTTCGGGACTGGACAAACGGTGGCAAAACCTGGCGAATACCTACCAGAATCTGGGCAACCCACTACGGGTTGCGACGGAGGCGGCCCACCGCCACGGTCTCGAACTCTACGCATATTACAAGCCCTACGAGACGGGCCCGGCGCTCGCCCTCCCGGAAGGCACGCCCGATGCCCGCGCCTTTGGCCGTATCCGTCAGCAGGGTGCCTGGCTCACCTGGTTCGATCCCTTCGTGGTCGAGAATCCCGATCTCCGTATCAAACGTTTGCCTGGTCTTCCGAATGCAACAGATAACGAGGTGCCCATTTGCGCCCTGAAACTCGTCAAGAAG
Organism: Candidatus Hydrogenedentota bacterium; assembly: GCA_030432675.1. GTDB lineage: Bacteria > Hydrogenedentota > Hydrogenedentia > Hydrogenedentales > JAEUWI01 > JAEUWI01. The sequence goes on from JAUIMA010000064.1 coordinate 2,162, forward strand.
GACGACAGCCCGACGCGCATCACGGCAGAACGCCTTCAGCTCTGGGCAAGCGACGACAACTACCACTATAAGCCCCTCGAGGTTGATTTCACGGTAAGTGAAGCCGTGGAGCCCTCGCCGAAGGAAGTCCGCGACCGGGACGGCAAGCTCCTGACGAAGGCGGGCGATCCGGTACGCACCCTGACCTTGTCCGGTTTTGCCCTCACCAATAAATACGTTCTGGTGACCACCGATTTCACCGAGGGCCCGGCGGACTTCGAGAATGCCGGCACGGATATTCTCACCGCGCTGGACAGCGAGGGCAACGAAATACCCGGTGTCTTCTATAACGGTGCCATGATCTATATGCGGGACAAGATAGATTTCCGGAACTGGGGGCTCATTTTCGATTGCGGCTATGGGCGCGGCATGACCGGGTTGGACTTACCGAACGCATCGGGAAAGCAGGGCGTGGTGGCCTTTGCCCGGGGGCGGAATGAATACCTTCCCGGGGCCTTGTGTGAGACCGAGCCCGCCGTGCGCGCTTACTGGCTGGACTGTATCCAGGAGATGTTGGATGCGGGTGTGGACGGCGTGGACCTCCGCGTGGAAAACCACGGCACCCATACGGATTACCCCGAGGAATATGGCGGTAACGAGGTGATACTCAAGGCCTGCGAGGCACGGGGTGGCGTCACGCCCGAAAATATCGCCGCCGTGCGGGGCGAGGCTTATACGACCTTTCTCCGCGATACGAAGGCCCTGTTGGAAAAGCATAATCGCCGCCTCCGCGTGAATTTAAATTTCGACTGGTTCCGGCCCGACCCACCCGCCAACCGCAAGCTCGCCTACCCCATGAATATGGATTTCCCCTGGCGCGAATGGATCGATGCCGGTCTTATGGACGCGGCCATTCTCCGCTTCTATCGCCTCCCCTTCGATGCCATCTTTAACGATACCGTGGCGGTGGAGATGACCGAGAAGTGCAATGCTGCTGGCATACCCATTACCGTAAACCGCTACCTCAAGCCGACCATGCCCGAGGAATTTGAACGTGTTCGGCAGGATGGACGTTTCGCCGGATATGTTCTGTATGAGGCCGCCAGCTTTATTACCTACGACGCCGAAGGTCAGTGTGTGGTAAAGCAAGAGATGGTGAAGGAACTTGGGAAGCGGATGACAGGGAAACAGGACTGACCTCAAGTCCGCCAGGCCAGGGTCCTCGACTCCCCATTCCACGGGTGGTCCGGGGCGTTGGTCTTTGTGGTCAGCGTCATCCCTTTTGCCGTCAAACGCGCCACCGTCCACCCGGTGGTCGATAACTTGGGGTCGGCTACGTAAGAAGTCGCGGGCATATTGAGGATGTGGATGCCCTCGTGTTCGAAGAAATTGCGGTCATGGATGTGGCCGTGGATATAGGCCTTCACCTGCTTGCGGGACCCAAGGATCTCCCAGAGTTCCTCCGAATCGGTGAGGCCTCCGGGAAAGTGGACCGGGTCGCCACCCAGGCGCGGGTTGTGGTGGGTCATGATGAGCGCTGGTTTGTCTGGACGGGCATCAAGGGCTTCCGCCAGCCAAGTGCGTTGCGCCTCTCCCAGGGTGCCCGGCGTAAGATTGGTCTGGTGCAAGGAATCGAGGAGGAAGAAATTGGCGAATCGCGTTTCCACCACGGAAATATGGCGCGACTCGACGGCGGCGGTTTCGGGCTGCTCGTCCGACAGCACGTTGTAGAAAACTTCGCGGTTATCGTGATTGCCCAGGGTGAGGTGCAAATCCACGCCCGCGTCCCGCAAGGGTGCGATGAGCTTCGCGAAATGGCGGTAGTCCCCCGGCTGCCCGTTGTTCAGAGCCAGGTCACCATTGATTAACACACTCGCGGGCTTTTGCTTCAGGCCCACCAGCTCCTCCACCACCTGCCGCAAATGGCTCGGCACCGGGGAGTCGGGCGCGTGCTTCTCACCGATGTGGGTGTCGTTCAGCAAGTAGACCAAGTCACCATCGACCGCGTCGCCGAAGGATTCCGTGGCGCAGGCAACCAGACCAGCTCCCATGGTGAAGAGGAACTGGCGGCGGTTTGGTGCGGGAAGATGGATAGGCATGGTTAGACTCCCGAGAAAAGTGGCGGTATGCGTCCGTAGCAATTCTATGTCATGAGTATTGCCCAGAATGATTGGCTGAGGCAATCTGTCCCGGAGAGGATTTTTCAATCCTTGAGGTTGCCCCGGCACCACCGAATCACCAGGGCAACCCCAAATTCCCTCTTTGCTATTCTTTTTTCACCGCATTAAGACGCGCCACGTTTTCCCAGAACGCATCGGTGTTTGGAAATTGGCCTGGTGCCACCGTCTCCACATGACCATCCATAAAGAGCACGTTGATCACATCATTCGGCCATGCTCCTCGGCGTTCCACGAGCACAGGCACGGCGGACTGGAATTGGGCCGCGGCGGCTGGGCTCGAAAGGTCCTCGAGGGCAAAACGCTCTACGCCCTCCCGAAGTCGGTATATCGTCTCCCCTTGGAATTCCATATCGGTATTGGGCACAGCCCCCCCTGCGACAGACGTCAAGTAGGCCTCGGCGTAAGCAGTCATTTCGGCGTCGTCCCGGACCAGATAGCCCCAATAAATGTAGTGATAGTCATCGACTGCGGAGAGGGGATCGTTTTCAGCTCTATTCCGCCATTCGTTACTATCCACGGCACCCGGATTAACTAGAATACTGACGTCAGACAAGTACTCTGGAAACACCGGTGTACCATGGCCGTTTCGATAATCTTCTGCCTCCCTTGCCGCAAAGACCAGATGGCCGGGAGACTCGTTCAGGGGTGGAAAATGTCGACCCTGACTTTCGTGTGCGTACATCTTGAATACTAGTCCGAGCTGCTTTTGATTGTTTTGGCTGCTGGAACTGCGCGCAGCGGACCGAGCGTAGGTCGTACGCCCCGCGAACAGATTCAGCGCGGGGATGCCTGCGGAGATTTTGACTTCCAGGACATCTGACCGGTCCCAGGCCTGTAGCGTCAGGGGCACGATCTCGGCAGCGTCTGTGGCCACGTTGAATCCCGTTAGCGCCTTCAAGATGGGGCTTGAAACACCTTTGCCGAGATCAACGGTTAGATCCGCTCGATTCGGGGCATCATCGGCGGGTTCCACATTCACCGCAAGATTATCCAATGCATCGCGCGTGCCTCCGTCGCTGTTCGAGACGACGAACGTATCATCCTGAAACGCGTAGGTTATCGCACCATACGCGGGTGGCACATTGTCCACCGTATACATTGGTACGCTACCATGCGCCTCGGCAGCTACGCCGTGTAATCCTCCCAAGCCAAGTAGCAGGTCTACCATCTCAGGCAGCATGGGTTGGAGCGTCAATTGTGCACCTGGCATGCCGTTTGTTGGGACGTCTACCGAAAGCGCGAGCCTGTTCTTCAATAGCGGCGTGAGTACGGCTTCCAGCTGTGTATTGTCAACTGGGAGTGGAAGGAGCCCGTCGGATGCTGCGGCATTAAGCAAGCTGACAAGGCCGGAGCCCTCCTGCAACGATAGATTTAATAGCGTGTCGGGCCCCATCGCCTGGTGCAACACCAGAGGGCCCGCTATCACTTTCGAAGGCGACCGCTTGTGGGCCATCAGCCGCGCCGTGTGGGATTCCTTCCCCGGAGCTAAATTCACCTCGACCACAATAGTGTCGTACCATTCCCCGAGTAACGACAGGGCCGCGCTGTGCCCGGAATATTCATCGGCCATGACCCCATCCATACGCATCACCTGGATCAAATCACTGTCCGACGCCTTGAGGAGCTTGGCTACAGGAGCACTGTTCTCCACCGGCGCGCCAAAGGCCTCTGCCGCCGCACGAAGGGTGCTTTCATTGCGCGCCATCACGGCATAACCATCCGCGACAAACCAGCGAAGTCCCCGATCTGCACCCGCCAGCACGGCCTTCCCCGCCACGTCGAGCGGGAGGCGTATCGAATCCTTTGTCGTGAACGCATTCACGAATTTCGCCTCGGACTCGAGTGGGAAATAGGTGATGCCCTTGTATCGATGTTCTGACATGGCAAGTCCAAGGGGGCGCCCACCATCGATTCCATATGCCTCAAGGGCCGTGTCAACATCCCCGGACGCGCCCGGCGGGACTTCTATTCCCATCACCGCGAGCACGCCTGTAAGCATCTCCTCGCTTTGTTCAGCCCCCGCGATATGCCCAACCAGACCGACAATCTTCGGGAGCGTCTCCGAGGGCGTCGGCATTACTGCGAAGCCAGGACCTATCCGAGGCATACGCGCGCCGAGCTGCTCTACTTCGCCCGGACCTTCCACCGGGGTTCCGTTCCCGCATCCCACCGTCAGCACGGCCATAGCGGAGGGGATTAAAACACCCCGTGTCACCCCCATCCAACATCTTACTTTCCCTATCGACCGCATCATTCCCTCCTTGTTAAAGTCGTTGGTTATGGCAGCCCAGGGAACCGATTCCGGCCCGCTACGCCCCTGTAAATTAAAAGAAGATCGCCCGAAGCCCCTTTACCGCCTAATAGTGCTTGCCACATTCATGATGCCCCCCTTTCTGTATGCTCCTGCCAGCGCATTGTTATAGAATCATTCTACACGTGGACGCACTTCTCCACAACGCCGACAAAGTTCCGATAGCGTGTCGAGGCGAAGCTTCGGCAATGACAACTCCAAGCACCGCTTGAGAACGACAGCCTACTATATCGTTCAGGCGTGGTCCACTCATTCTTGACTGGAGCACACGCTCGAAATAGCATTCATTCACCGCCGTGGAATTGTAACCTGCTCCACGCACAGGAATAGGCGGGGCCTAATCCCGTGGCACGGATCACATTCCTGTAGTCTCCCCTCGGAAACGTCGCCGGCCCGTCATCGCTTCCCCGTAGTCTCCTCCACAGTCAGCTCCAGCGTTTCAGCGGGTGCGTCCGGTCCGCCAAAGGAAGCGCGACACGCCCGCCCTGCACGCAGGATTCAAACACCGCCTGGATCATTTCCCACGAGGCCAGGCCGTCGTGGACGCTGAATCGGGGACGTCTATCTTCCTCGATGGCGGCGATGAGATCATCGATGATAATTCTGTTGCGGGCATTCGCGGGAATGGGCGGTTCCGTCACGGGAGAATCGGGCAGGGGTTTCCAGCCGACTTCCGAACCGACGGGGGCCCAGTTGGGCGCATCGAGCCAGCCCACGTCGATGGTGGCGTCTCCCTTCAGGACGCGGACGGAGATCACCCCCCGGGTGCCATAGATATCGATGCCGAAGCGACCGCCGTTGCCGTCGGGGTTTTTCATGGAATCAAAGTAGCCCACGGTGCCGCCGGGGAATCCGTACATGGCGTGAACACGGTCACCTACGATGGGCCCGAGGGGTTCGGTGGGCCTGCGAACATCGGCGGGCGTGGCGGGCCGTCCTTCCATGGTGATATCGGCCGAACACCACATGGGCGAGACATCCATAAGGAAGCGCATGAGGTCCAGCACATGGGTTCCGAGGACGATGAGGTCTTCCCCACCGGCGCGATGATCCTCTTTGCCCCGTCCTCGCGCCTCGAGTACGGTGCCGATAAGGTCGTCCTCGTGAATCAGCTTTTTGGCCCGTTGGAGCAGGGACATGCCGCGAAAGTTGTAGGCGATGGACCACTTAAGGTTCTTGGCATCCACGGCGGCCACCATCTCGTCGCCTGCGTCCAGGCTGTCACAAAAAGGCTTCTCGATAAAGCCATGGGCACCCACCTCGGCACACGCCAGGAGATAGTCCCGGTGATTAACGGTGCAACGGGGCCCAATGGCCACGAGGTCGGGGCGTTCCTTCTCCAGCATCTCCCGATAGTCCGCGTAGCTCCGCTCGGCCCCCAGGCCGTTGGCATGGTGCGCCCGGCCCTTCTCATCCGGGTCAGCGAGGCCGACGATAGCGACGTCGTCCCGATAGCGGAAGGCATTCTGGATTTGATGGCCATAGCCGCCGAGCTTGGTGTCGCCGATAATGCAGGCCTTGTATTTCTTTTCGGATTGGGCCGTCGCGGTCGCGGCCAAGGCCACGGCGGACGAGGCCGCTATGAATTGACGTCGATTAAACTGCATGTGCTATGTCCTTCCTTTAGTCGATACCTATTCGCAATGATGACCTTATCATGGACGGAGCGGCGCGTGGAAACGGGAGAGAATAGATATCGGGGGTTGACCATTCCTGGTCGACACAAGGTGCCCGAAATTTTTCGCAGCTCATGACGGCGGACGCAGGACGTAGTGCGTTCCAACGGGAAAAACCTCCAAGCATCCTATCACCTGCCCAACATCACGGGCCCCTGTGAAGACGGATGAGGGCCTTGTGTCGACCAGGAATGGTCAACCCCCTGTTGGTCCGTGCACCTATGTCTTCCTTCTCTGTGATAGAAACCACCTTGGTTTCGGCCTCCCGTCGCTTTACGTTTGACGTCACTTGCCCTACGCGCGATACCTACGGCCGGAATAACACTACGGCACCACTATCCAGTGCCAGTGCCAGACTCCCATCACCCAGCTTTTCAACGCACACCGGTGTGCCCTCCACGTTTCCTTGTTTCGATACTGCGCCTGCGCTGTCTAACACCTTCACCGTGCCATCCTCCAACGCCACAACAATCACCGGCCCATTTCCGTCAACCGGTGTGAGCGCGCCCATCACCACCGGCGGGCCGCCCACATTCACCCCCCAGAGGCGTTCGCAGGTGCCGGTGAGGGCGACGAGTAGGCCCGTTTTCTCGGCCACGAGTATCTCGGGGATTCCGTCGCCATCGAGGTCGGCGGTGTCCATGTCGCGGATGTTCAGCGCGGGGATGCGGTCGCCGGGGCCGAAGCTGGCGTCGTATTTGGCCGTACCGTATTTGTCCCACACGGTGACGCGGTTCCAGGAGCCGTTGATTTCGGACATGAGCTCTTTTTCGCCGTCGCCGTCGAAGTCTTCAAAGAAGAGATGGTGGCGGTTCATGCTGGACCAGCCGCCAATGTAGGTGTGCCCTTCGGGGACGGTGTGCAAGCCCCGGGGATCGGGGTTGAGGGATTTGTTGTCAATCATGCCGACGGCATTGAACCCGTTATATTTTCGTGCGGCCAGGAGGGTCAGGATATCCTCCGCCGTCGGGATAATCTTGAAGAGGGAGACCTTCCCCCAGAACTGGGGCATGCGTTTGATGAGTTGGCCGTGCTCGTCGATAATTTCCAGCGTGCACGCGCTCCCCACAAAGGCTTGGCTCTTCCCGTCAAGGAAGGCGCCCGTGTGGAGACCATGGATACCCTCGTGTCCGGGGGCGGACTTAAACCAATAGGTCTTTGCCGCGCGAAAAACCGCCGGGTCCATCTCGCTGACGAATTCCCACTGCCGCTCGCCCGCCTCGTTAAAGGCGATGACCTTTTCGTCCGCACAGCCTGCGAGGAGGAGCTTGTATTCCGCCCACCAGCGGAGCATGCGGATGGGCCCGTCGGTTTGGAGGGTGTTGACGGTTTCGCCCTCGGTCGTGATGAGGTGAATGGTGTTTCCCGCAGCCGCGGCGATGAGGGAGCCGTCGTCGCGAGGGATTTTGATGAGGTCAACTACGGGTTCGCCTGTGTTGTATATGTCAAACACAGACACTTGGGGCGTGCCGTCCGATTGATGTATTGTCTCGGAATTTTTTTCCGCAGAGACACTATTTCTACCCCCATCGGGACTAAATGTCTCCATCTGGATGTTGTCCGAGATTAGACCTTTGAAGTGATTGCGACCGGTAGAAAGTCTCTTCGAGGAGGTATCCTCCAAGTCATGCTCGGCATCACCTCCAAGCACACTGGATAGTCCATCAAGATTGACCTCCATCGTTGTGTCGTCGGCCGCTCCTACGTGGAACTCACCCGTTCTCAAATTCCAGTACAGGTCCACCGGTCGGTCCCACGTAAAGAGACCGACCAAATTAGTCACTTCCAAGCCGATCACGCAATCTTCATAATACAGTAATGCCCCCATCTCGTAATTGGCATGGTCAACTTGCTCAACCATGACCGCTGCTTCTGGAAGCCGCAGAGCTGCTCCCGTGTTACCGCTACTTACTGCATGAACACCGCCTTCACCGTTTTCTGTTCCGCGCCCAACAACGGAGTACACATACTTCGGCTCCCCCGCGCTCACCGGTCCTATCCAGGTCATCGTCGCCGTCATGCCATCCACCTTCGTCTCCATGGGAAGCGACGCGGCAATCGTAGCCATATTTGCGGGGCCGTCTCCTTTAGTCGCTAGAATACGGCTGTAGTGTTCGGAGTCCACCTTCCAGTTGCTGGTCTTGGTCTCCCAGGATAGCTCTATCTCAAAATTCTCCGTGTCCACCCGTGGCGTTACGGCATCGGCAATCAGGGTGTAGCGCCCCTTCTTGCTGATGATGGTGCGCTTCCAGCTGGCATAGGGCATGTTGGGCACTTCGGCCACGGCAATGGCCACGTCGCCGAGGACCTCCACCTTTTTCAAGGCAGCGTCCATAGCCACCACCGGCTCGGTGAGGCCATCGGCCCGGGTGCGAATCTGGTTGAGGTAGCCTTCGAGGATGGTCTCGCCATCGAGGCGCAACTCCAAGAGCGCGAAAGTATGGTAGGGATTCCGGGAGGCCCCGTTGAGTCCATCGATGAGGATGAAATCACCGCTGGCATCGGGGGCCGAGCGGTAACTCGCAAATTGGAAGGATTCCCCCAGCGGCAAGCCGCTCATGCGTTGCTTCCACATCCCTTCGGGTACGGGGTGGACGGTCCATTTATCGACGAGGTCTACCGGCAGGGTTGGCTCCAGGTCGGCATCGGGCCAATAGGATTGTCCGAGGCGGAAGGGCTTGAGGCTGATGCCGGAATGGCCTACATAGTCCAGCCAGCGCCCGTCTTGGGTGAGGTCGGCCGCTTTGTGGTAGTAGCCGATGGAGCCGTAACACAGCGCCCAGTCGTTTTGCTTGCCTGCGAGCAGGGCCTCGTGTCCCCGGAGCAGCGTCGCCAGCACACCATTCTCCAGGGGCACGCGGTCGCCCGAGAGCATCATGTAGGTCAAGATGGGGGCCACGCCCGTGGTATACCAATAGAGGTTGTCGCTCTCCCCCGCTACCCACGCATGCTCGTGGAGGGGTTTGAAGTGGAGCGCCCCATTTTCTTCGCAGACCGGCCAGATGGGGTCTTCGTAATCTTTGGCGAAATAGCGGCCGAGGGCGTAGAGGCTGACGGCGGTCCATTGGCCATGGCGCGAACCCACGGAGGCGGGCGTGGTGGCATTGGGCCCCCGATAGGCACCCTTGATACCATGGTGCTCCAGTTGCTTCGCAAAGGCGTTGGTCACCCGGAGCCGCTCTTCGTCCGTAAAGAGAGGACTCTCCTCAATGAGATCCCAGTAGAGAATCATCATGTGGGCGTTGTAGTGGTAGGGACCGCTGAGTGGCGCGTCCTTGTTTTCGATGCGCTCGCCGTCAATCTCACCAATCTCGGCCTTGGCCTGGTCATCGGGAAAGGCGAGGCGAACAACCTCCCGGGCGTGGAATTCGTCGCCGGTCATGTAATAGAGGGCCATGCGCTTGCTGATGCTGTTCCAGCCGAAATAACCAATGCCCCCGTAACCCGCCGAATCTTCCCAGGTGGGGAAGCGGTTGATGTCGGTGGGCACCTCAATGCCCTCTCCCAGTTGCAGCTCCATGAGGCGCCCGAGGATGAGCGCACCCTCTGCCACCGGAAGTGCGCCAACTTTTTCCACCAGTAGATTGGCGGCCACTGTCACGCCTGCATCATCGCTACCGCCCACAAGGATGACATTCTTGCCGCCCCCCGTGGGGTTGTGGAGTGTGCGGAGCACGTGACCGCCCACGCCGGGGTAGCGCAAATCGAGCAAGGTGTAATAGCGTTCATAGAGGGTCCCGAGCAGACGATTCGTCGAGCGGTTCCCCAGCACGATGAGGTGGTCGTCCAGGGCCAGTTCGGGTCCGAACTCCGTGTCCGGAATCATCCTCGGACGTACCCCGCCCCGGGCTTCGATGGCGTCGGCGATGGCAATCGCCGCACCGTCATAGCGCCCATCCGCCGGAACGACAATCGGTGCGGCCACGCCCCCCGCCACGAGCGCTGTTTCCAGATAGAGGGGCTTTAGCGTGGCTATTTCCGGGGCCTTCGCCGAACCCAGGGCACCCATTAAGGGAGGAAGTTCTGACACCGTATGGAGTCGTACGTTGTCCACGAGCAGTTTCGGGGTCGGGCTGGCGTGGGAATAGATATAGACCGTGGCGGAGGTCGTTCCCGGCGGGGCCACTTTGCCGATGACGGTGTCCGCCGCCGCACCACCGAGCCCCGGAATAAGGCTCCGTTGCGCAAATTCCCCAGAAGGTGAGAAGCGCAATTGAAGATAGGAACCGCCGGGAGAAAGTTCGTCCAGGGCCCTGACCGAGACGGTGGCCATGTAGGCCAAGCCTCCTTCTGCGGGGACCTTTTGCCGCAGGCCCGTCTCGCCCGCCGGGTCATCATCTTCGAAGCGGAGCATCTTGGCCCCGTCGATGTCGCCGTCCACCACCGTGAGCTTGCGGTATTCGTCCAGGCCGCCATAGTTGCTCCAGCCCACGGGGACGCCATTCTCCCCCACGCCGTCCTCGAACGAGGGATTGGCGAGGAGATTGGGACCATCGGATTGAGCCTGGGCACCCACGGGGTACGTAAGCGTCAGGATAGCCAGGGCAACGAATAGATAGGGCCTTTTCATGGGTATGCTCCAAGCAGCATTTCGCTTCCGGTAGTGGAACGGGAAGTCTACTCTATTGGCACCTGTTGTCGAAAGGGAAGCGCCCTACGTCGATATTGGTTGCGGTCGATAGTGCCACGTAAGACAGGCTTCCCGCCCGACTTAGGCGCGTCTGCGACGTATCATGATGCCCCGCTTCCAATCAAAGGGTTAACGGGCCCGTAGATTCCGATTCCCGTAAGGGAGTGATTGCCCCTTCGTCCGCCAAGGGTGCCACCCTTACGCGGAGGAGCGAAGCGGGGGAGCTTACGGGTGAGGAGATTCGGCCTTACCGCGGTAGGCGTATGCTTGTGGAGCAGTTGGATAAATCACGGGCGGACGACAACCACGGTGCCGCCGCCCCCATCGCATCCACACCCGTAAAGCCGCTCGTACCTCCCGTCTGTAAGGGTGGCACGCTCGGAGTCCCCGTTGGCCCGTCCTTACACGTTTTCCCCACACGCCCGAAGTACGGTCCGTTGCACGGCATAATCATGTTCATAGCCATAAGCAAACTCCGATTCACCGCGAATCGCCGAGGCGAAGTCTGCAAGATCCGCGATATGGCGGGGCAGGTGCTTAAAGGAGACATCCGATACGCCTTGGGGATGATCACCCCAGGCGTTTCGCAGACTTAGCTGGGCCGCTGGGGGCTCCAGGGGCATGAGCGTGACGGCACCATGGGTGCCGGTAATCTTAAAGCGACGCCCTGCCCCGGAGTTGGGCTCTTGCACGGAAATATCAACGGTCACCATGGCCTTGTCATATTCCAGCACCGCCAGGGTGTTGTCGCTGAGGCTATCGTCAAAATCATTGTCGTGACGGAGGAAGCTGGTCACCTTCCTGGGCTCACCGAGGAGGAGCACAATCATGTCGATGAGATGACAGCCCAGCTCCAGCATGGCCCCGCCTTTATGAAACGCGATGCGCTCGCGGTTCGCGGGCGACAGGTCGGTGCACATGGTGGCGTGGATGGTGAACACATCCCCCAGTACTCCTTCACCATGCAGCTTGCGTATGAAGTCGAATCCGGGATTGTAGCGGTACATGTAGCCCATCTGAAGGAGCACCCCCTTTGCTTTCGCTGTATCGAGGAGGGTGCGAAACTTCGGCAGGTCGGTACCCGCCGGTTTGTCCATATAGAGATGCTTCCCCGCTTCCACCACGGACTGGCCGAGCGCCAACAAGCGGGGCACATCACTTTCCACTGCCACCATTTTGATGTCCGGGTTCTTCAGAATTTCATCGTGGGACAGCCACTGGGTCGCTGCGTGGAGGGCTTGTTCAGCATGAGCTTTGAGCACCGTTTCATCGGGCTCACAGATGCCAAGGAGAGCGAAATCCGGCGAATTGCGGAGTCCCTTCACGATGCTGCCCGCATGGGCATGGCCAAGCCCCAGGATGGCACACGGGATCTTTGGGGTCGTCTTTTCCTGGGCTACCGCGCCCAACTGCGTCGCGGCTAACACGCCTGCCGTGCTGCCAATAAAATCACGTCGATTCATGAAATAGCTCTCCGATGGGATGGGACATCTGCCGATCAATTTGATGGATTATACGGTACCGACACCGACCACAGGATGCAAGCTGGCGTGGGAGAGATTTTTTGACCAGTAGAGTAGGGCGAGGCCGTGGCCCCGCCCTACTCTACTGGTTTCAAACAGTCAACTTTGTTGCCCGTAGGCAGGGGCCACAATCTTTCATGCTCCGTGCTCTCTGTGTCTCTGTGGTCCAAGTCATTGATGATGGCCAATGGATACACGCAATTCACCGGGCCGTTAACGTCCCCCCATCACGATGGCTTCCCGGCCCGCCAGTTTGCACAAGATATCCATCGCCTCTTCCGTCATGGGGAACTTCCCCGGATAGGCCATGAATTCCACGTGGCCATCCATAAAGAGCACGTTGCCACCCATCGTACCCGAAGCTACGTGGCGGTCGGGCCACTCAATAAGCACTGGAATCTGTGACTGTGCCAAGGCGCCTGCCGCCGGATTATTGATGTCCGTGATGAAATAGCGCTCAACCCCTTCGCGAATGCGGACGATGCCCTCATCCGGTGAACTGGGTTTGTCATCGGCAAACCAGTTGTACTTGTCCGCTCCTGCCGCAGCCCAACCCGCATAGGCCTCGGCGAATCGCCGCAGGTCCCCTTCATCGCGCATCAAATAGCCCAGGTAGAGAAAATCCGTATCATCCGGTGGGGCGTCCACACCCCGGCCCGATACCTGGCAGACTACCGTGGTGGGGATCGTGGGCGAGAACCCCGTAGAAAGCACCTCCTGGCCGTCTACCATGTCCGACTCCCCACCCCAGAGAAACATCATGTTTCCCGCTTCACGGGACAAGGGTGGCCACACCTCCTTCGGGTTCTCCTTGGCAAACACTTTAAGTGCCAGACCCAGGTATTTGAGGCGGGTCTCACAGGGTGCATTGGTGTCCAGACTATCCATGTGAAAAACGGGCGCAGTCGCAGCCCTGTCCACTGCACGTCCACCTGGAGCATTGCCTCGCTGTAAGACTATCTCCCGCCGACCCGTCTGCGCCTGAAGAGAACGTTCGGGCACCTTGGACGCCGAAGCAATATTCCGTAACTCTTCCACGCTCATACCGCCCGTGTGGGTCAGCTCGACCGGCTCGCGCCCCGCCAGCTCCGCCAGAATCCCAATGGTCTCTTCCGTCATGGGCCACTTCCCGGGATAAACCATGAACTCGACGTGGCCATCCATAAAGAGCACGTTGCCGCCCTGCCGATCACTGGACGTCTCATGGCGATCGGGCCATTCGATCAACACCGGTAGTTTGGCTTGCGTCCACGCATCAGATTCGGTATTGGACCCATTGGGTATGAATACCCGTTCGATGCCCTCGCGCAATCGATAGACGGGGGCATCCCCGAAGTTCAGGTCCGCTTCAAACAAGTTCTCTCCGCCCAAGCGCACCCGTTCCCGGTAGGCGTTGGCGAAGGCCCGCACGCTTTGGTCGCCTTTCACGAGGTAGCCAAGATAGACATAATCCTGATCGCCGGGGGCGTCCGACGGAGGCAGGGTTGACAGGGGGCAGCGGGATACCTCTTCCACCCCCGCGATGTACTCTGCCGACAGCAGGGCACCGTTGCTGTTCGCGCGGGAGTCCCCGCCCCAGCCAAACATGAGGGTGCCGTTCTCTTCCGACAAGGGCGGAAAAACGTTCCGGTCGCTGTCGCTGGAAAACATCTTGAAGGCCAGGCCCAGGTGCTTCATGTGGTTCTGGCAATCGGCGCGATACTGGTCGTTGACCGCGTTTCCAATTCCCAGAACTATTCCTTCCATGAAGTTTTTTCCCTCTTTCGGGGGCCCTTCAAGTTCTTGCTGTTTCTGCGCAACGGCCTCCTGAAGCACATCGCGTTTCGCCATCAGTGACTTCAAGACAGGGTGGTTCATTTTAAGAGACGTCTGCTCCATCTTAATTTCCAGATTAAGACGATCGAGTTCCGCTTCAAGTTCGGTCAATCGAGCTGCGAGTTTCTCGTTGAATTCCAGTGTGGCCAGAACATCAGGCGTTACGCCAGAAGACTCGCCAATCCGACCCGCAAGTTCGGCCAGAGTAGCAATGGTTTTTTCCGTCATGGGCCACTTTCCGGGATACTCCACATACTCAACGTGGCCATCCATGTAGAGCACGTTTCCCCCGCGCGTCCTACCCGCCGGGTCATCGCCACCACGGTGTCGAGGCCATTCGATCATTGTGGGAATCTGGGACTGGGCCAGGGCCGAGGCCGCCGGATTGTTAATGTCAGTAATCGTGAAGCGTTCGATACCTTCGCGAAGTCGCAGCAAGGGAAGAATCCCTTCTCCGGTGCGCTTTGCGTCCTCGGCGAAGGCAATTTCGCCCCGTTCCGCCTTTGCCGACTCCTCCCGATACCACACCGAGAAATCTTCCACGTCTTTGTCATTTTGGAGGAGATAGCCCAGGTAGATGAAATCCTGGTCGTCGGGAAGGGGCCCCACCGGAGCCTCTGAGGCGGGACAGTGGCTCAACGTCGTCGGTGCACTTACATACGTCGTTGATAGTACGGGAAGGTCGTTTACCATGGAAACATTGTCTCCCCAGGCAAACATTAATCGGCCGGGCTCCTGTGCAAGGGGTGGAAAGTGGCCTCCTAC
>JAUIMA010000065.1 GCA_030432675.1 Candidatus Hydrogenedentota bacterium
AAACGATTTATATCGCCGACGGGCATCACCGCTTTCAGACGGCCTGCACCCATCGGGAAAATCTGCGGGCCCAGGGTGAGCTGGCCGACGATCACCCCGCCAACTTTGCGCTCATGGGTTTTGTGGCCTTCAACGACCCCGGCCTGAAAATCTATCCGCCCCACCGCGTGGTCACAAAGCCGGAGGATTTCGATATCGACATCTTCCACACCCGCCTCTCCAGACACTTTCGCATCACGGCCATAAATGGCGACCTGGTAGAACGGGTCCAGCGCAATCGTGGCTCGGGCATCATGGGCGTGGCGGTTCCCGGCAAGGGTGATTATCTCCTCGAATTCTCTGGCGACCGGGAAGAGTTCCTGGGCACGGATCGCGGACCTGCCTGGCGCGACCTCGACGTGGCCCTGCTCCACCGCGGCATCATCGAAAAGATTCTCGGCATTCCCGAGGGCACCGTCTTCACCTACGAAAAGAGTGCGGCCAACGCCATGAAAGCCGCCCATGAAGGCAAGCAACTCGCCTTTATTCTCCAGGCCACCCTGGCCCGACAGATTTGTGCCTGCGCCGATGCCAAAGAACCTATGCCACAGAAATCGACTTATTTCTTCCCCAAACTGCCCAGCGGCGGAGTGATTCATCGGTTGAAATAGAGAACGTCGGACAAGACGTGAAAACTCAGCGCAGTTG
The DNA here is from genome assembly GCA_030432675.1 of Candidatus Hydrogenedentota bacterium. Taxonomy (GTDB): domain Bacteria; phylum Hydrogenedentota; class Hydrogenedentia; order Hydrogenedentales; family JAEUWI01; genus JAEUWI01. The sequence continues at coordinate 688 of JAUIMA010000065.1, forward strand.
GCATAACCTGCGGGTGCCACGGGTAGGCCCGGTAGGGCGTTACCCGTGCAAAATCACCGCCATGACCCGGAAAACCCGAGCAACATACAACAAACCTGTTGCTGTTCGAGCTGGAGAGCCCCCTCTATAACCCATCACGGGTAAACCCTTGCGGGCCTGCCCGTGGCACCCCGAGGGTTTCCTTTACCAAACCCCTGCCAACGACCGTCGCGGGCTTAAGGCTGGGGAGACGCAAGACTTCTCAGAGAATGAACACCAAGACACGGACGTCAGAACGTCCCGTCAGCCTCCGAAGGTCCACTTGTAGGTCAGTCCCAAGACGAACGTAAATTGGTCGCGAGAACCGCCAGGACCTTCTACGATGGGGCTATCCGCCGCATCACCCATCAAGCGGCTATACCGCAACGCCGCGAGCAACCCGACCCGATCGGTGAAGTCGTGGTCGAAACGCATCCCCACGAAGGCATCCTTAAATCCCGCGTCCGCTTCGTAAGGCCGATAGATGCTCCGCCAGGCTTCCCGGTGGTCCACACTGAAGAAGGCATCCATATAGTCGTCATCAGCCCAGGTCGTGCCCACTTCCATCCCCAGCCGCGTTTGGGGCGTGAAGGGGATACGCGTGCCCAGACTGAGCTTTGCGGTGAAGCCCTCGTGGCCCCCCGCCACTTCCTGACGCAACACCAGTTGGGTCGCCACGGGCCCCGTTCGGAAAAACACGTCCGCTCCCACGTCAACGCCCACGTCCACGTCGGTCAGCCCGCGGAGATACTTGTTGGAACCCCGGGTGGAAAAAAGTGACTCGCCGTCGCCTTTGCGTGAGGCAGAAGGACTGACGGCCGGCGACAGACGAAACTCCACCTTCTTGAACTCGCTCTCTGCATCGTTTTCAAACTGGAGCAGGGTGTAGGAAAGCCCACGGAAAGAAAGATTAAACTTGTGCCAGTTATTGATTTCAATCACGGGCAGGGGCGTAATCCCGTAATCTTTCGACCCTTCAAAATCGGGGGAAACCAAGGCACCCACACCCAATCGCAGGGTAGTTACGTCATCGTCCCCGACGGGGGCTTCCTCGGCCACCTCGGCAGAAGCGGGCGGAGCTTCCGTGGCCGCGGGCGCTTCCTGGGCCATGGCACTCGATGCGCCGGAGAGCACGCCCAGAATCAGTGCACTGCAAGGTAGTACCCTGTGAAGAAATTGAAAAGCCATGACCTGTACCTCCGGTCGTCGTTGAAGTTTACCGCGCGTAACGCAGTATAGACCGACCGCTCGGCACTGTCAAAAGGTACACCGGCAAAATGGGGGCTGCCCTCAGGCCCGGGCGAGGAGGTGGCGAAAGACCAAGACGCTGGGCACCAGCAATAAGATTGCGGCGACGCCATCGGCCAATCCGTCGGCCAGCAACCCAAGGGTCATCGCCGCCACAATAACCACCGCACATACCCAGGGCGCATAGTCCCTTTTTTCCTTTTCTCTAGTCATGCAACAGCTCCCGTGCAGCCAGATTCTCTGCCACACTGTCAGACGTGGGCGTGTCCACCGCCCGCCCTTTCCGTTGGCGGGTACGACGCCATTTTATGTAGTACATGAGGTAGCCACTGATGGAAAGAAAGCCCGACGCAATGCCCAAGAGTAAATAGGCAAAGAGGACCGGCTTCCCCCCAAAACTCCCCACGTGCAGGGGAGCCCCCAGGAGGATAGCCTCCATCCACCAGGTTAATTCATACACCTGAGAGCGGGGCGTGGCTTCCGCAGTAACAATGCCGATCTTTGGCACCAGGCCATGCTCCACCGGGTCGGGCTCGGCAAAAAAGGTAAACACCTTGTCGCCCTGGATGGCGTCGGGCCCCGGATACTCCAGCCGGATCACGGTGTGATCGGGAAACACCGACTGGGCCAGCGCGTAGACATCGTCGATGTTGGGCGGCGGCGACACGGGAACGATTTCACCCACCTGGGCTTCGATAGCCTTCAAGTCCTGCATCACCTGATACTGGATGGCGAAGAGCCCCAACGTGAGACCAATGCCCGTCACGGCCATGATCAGGTTAAAGGATAAGGCGGCCATCCCCACCAGCTTGTGCATGTCGGCCCAACGAATGGGCTGAGCCCGTTTCCAGCGGATGGCCCCAAAGACCATGCCTTTCATAAAGGGCGCGTAAATAATCCAGCCCGTCAGCGTGGATAGAAGAAAGATCGTACCACCAATACCGGTGAGCAAGGTTCCCAACACGCCCAGGGCCAGGTTGGTGTGCAGACTCAGCATGAGGGCGGCCAGGCGCAGGTAAAGGGGCTGTACGTCTTCTGCAGGGGGGGCGTCGGGCGCGGCTTCCGCCGTGCCACCCAGGGGATCCACGCCTTCGGGGAGGGTGCCCCGGGTCAGCTGAAGGGCGCCCGTGTAGGGGTCGGCTCCGAATCGCAAATGGGTATGAGAATCTTCCAGCTCAACCCGCAGCTCATGCAGGTCTCCGTCAGCGAGGGCATAGGTAACCCGCTCGGCCACCATATCGCCGCTGGGAAAATGAGCGGCCAGGCGGTCCAGCATGGGCTGCACGGGCAGGGCGCGGGAGGCATCCAGGGGTACAAAGTCCCCGGTAGCTCCGTGCCCCTCCGACACCACCAGATCAACGGCCAGCAGATAGACCGCCGTTACACTGAACAACAACACATGAAGACCGATCACCAGACCGGTCCACTTGTGGATAGCATAGAGGAGACGTGTTCGACGCACACGATTCATAACGATAGATTATCCTGGCTGGGATAGGGAAAAGCTGGTGGGATGGTGTGTCATCCCACCAGCAAAAGACCGGAACGGGAGCAGATGTGCCGGCCTAGAAGAGGGTGTAGATTCCAATGAGGGTGCCACTTGGGGCATTGAGGGGCTGCTCACCCGTGGCGCTGTATTTCAGGAATTCCACATGGCCATCCATGTAGAGCACGTTGGAGCCACCGGGAATGTGGTTGTAGGCCGAAGGATGAATCGAAATACCGTCAAACATGACGTATACATCGCTCTGGGCCTTGGCACTACCCGCTGGATTGTTGATATCCGTAATCAGAAAGCGTTCGACCCCCTCACGGAGACGGAGGATCGTATCACCACCACCGTTGCCGTTGCCCGGCGCACTGGAGGAAAGGTCGATGTCTTCCGACATGGCCGCCATGGGCGCATCGGTGGGGTGGTCGGCGGGACTGCCCACGAGGCTGAGGTAGCCTGCGAAGAAATGGTCCATCATCCAACCCCACTGCACGGGCACTTCGGCCGTCGTGTCGGCACCGTAGAGCGTCGCCACATAGTTCAGGGTCGGCGCACCACTGATGGCCATGAGGGGGTCATCGGCCTCGTTACGGTCGAGGAGCCAGCCGAAGTACTGATAGCTGGAATCCACGCCCCGGCCACATTCCCGGAAGCCGCCGCCGCCATAACCCAGGCACCAGGAGCCATTGGCGTCCTTCATGCCTTCTTCCGCCGCCGAGCGATCTGCCGTCGAAGGACAGAGCAACACACCGGGGTCCGTGAGGTATTCAGGGTAGATCAGGGTGGGATAGGGGCCCGCATCCAACACGGCGCCGGCCGTGCCATCGGCCTTTGGCAGATAACCCAGGGCCACTTCGGGATAGTTCTCGCCACGGGATTCGTTGGCATACATCTTCAACACCACGCCCATCTGCTTGAGATTGTTCTGGCAGCTGGCGCGGCGGGCCGCTTCCCGGGCCCGGGCCAAGGCTGGCAACAGGATGGCCGCCAGGATACCGATGATGGCAATTACGACCAATAATTCAATGAGGGTAAAGCCCTTGCGCTTCATGAGTACGTCCTTTGGGTAAAACCTATGTTTAGTGATCTAAACAAGAGGACGAAATACTATCACTTACTTGGCACACGATGCAACAGATAATTTACACACACCTGCGATCAGAGGCACCACCCCAAGAATACCGACCTATACGCACGCCATAAAACACAAAACCCCGTGTCCTGCGGGACACGGGGTTTTGACGGGATGTTCGGTGTGTAAACGGCTAGTCGATTACGGAAATCTCGACGCGCCGGTTTTCCTGGCGTCCGGGACGGGTATTGTTGGGTGCGACCGGCTCGGTCTCTCCGTAAGCCTTGGGGAACACCTTGTCACGGCTGGCACCACGGGCCAACAGCGCCTGCATCACGGCTTCGGCGCGACGCTGGGAAAGGGCTTCGTTGTAGCTGTTTGACGCGGTGGAATCGGTATGACCACTCACGCAGACGAAGATGTTGTCGGTCGTCTTGAGGATGGACGCCACATTGTCGAGCAGGGCATTGTACTCGCTCTTGACGATGGATTTGTCCACATCAAAGAGCACCTTGCCCAGCACGCGCTTACCGCCGTCCCCGTCAACGATCTCAATCACCGCAAGATCCTGGAAAAAGACTTCGCGAATGAAGGCATCCATTCCGATATCGGTCGCAATGGCGTCGCCGTGGCGATAGGAGCCGCAGGGCGTCAGATTGGCCATATCGGAGAGCAGACGCCCCCCTTCGGCGTCGTCACCCACCTGCACGGTGTGAATGCACAGGGGCACGGGGCCATAGGACAGCTCAACGCAACGGGCCAAAACGGCATCGCGATCGGCCTTACCATCGGAAACGATAATCAGGGCACGGGCGCGGTGCGAATTCAGATACGTTTCGCCCACGTAGTGGAGCGCTTCTTCCAGGGGCGTGGAGCCCGCAAGAAAGCGGGTTTCGGCGGCCGCAGCTTCGAGGCCCTCGCGATTGAGGGGCATCATCGGATAGTCGGTCCACTCAAACTGCCATTCGCCACCAAAAGAAAGGAGCCCGGCACCGTAGTGTCCATCCGGGAAGCCCTTCACCATGGATTCGGTGAGCGCCTTGCCATAGGCGAAAGAGGTGCCCGGCCACATGGAGCCGGAGGCATCCAATATGACAAAGACATCTTGTAAACCGACCCGTTCTCCCTCTGCAGGAGCCGTGACGGTGGCAGGAATTACAGTCTTGTTCCCCATAGAATGGCAACCGGCGAGTGCCAGTCCTGCAATAAGTGCGCAGGCAAGCCAGGATATATTTCGGTGCATGTAGTCACTCCTTCATTTACAGACCGCTGTGAAAAGCGTCCCTCACGATATATTCGGCGACTGTCATAGTACGATCAATCGTAGCGAGTGTCAACTAATTCCCTCCCCTGCGCCCAGAGCCATGGCCCGGGCTTACGCGGTTCCGGGTCGGCGAATCACCTGGGCCAGCCCGAAAAACAGGAGCCCGAGGGCCAGCAAATACCAGAATACGCCCCAGAAAAGGGCCGGAATGCCCGTGTGACGTGCCAGCAACGTGGCATCCGACACACCCCCTCCCGGCCAGAACACGTCGGCCTGGATATCAATCAGTACATAAACGCAACTCGATACCCCCACGAGCAACACCGCCAGACGCTGGACCCAGGTAGCACCGTAACAGGCCAACGCCACCAACCCGCCTGTGGTGACCACACCAAAGAGGAAACCGAAGCCAAGGAGAGGACGAATGTAGACCAGCGTAAGCAGGAACAGCAGGACCGCCAGCCCATTCAGGAGAAAACCCAGGGCCCGCTCCCGGCGGGCAAGCAGTATGGCCCCAAGCCCCCAGCACAGGCTGCCTGGATACCCCGCCATGAGGAAAAGGGTGTAGTTGCCCCCTGCAATCTGACAGATTCCGCTTTCCCGGTTGGTGATGTTGAGATGGACCAATCGGCCGCCAGTGAGCACGCCCACGAGGGCATGGCTCAACTCATGGAACAACACCGTCAACCATTTCAGGGGAAGTAAGATCGGCCAGTCCCAGCCGAAGTAAACGAGCAGCAGGCAAAACAGCACAGACCAGAAAAAAGGCGAGCGGCGGGCACGGCGAAGCATATCCGTGGCAGGTCGTTGAAAACGCACCGTACTCCCTATATCAGCGGGTCACGTGATGCCAGAAGGACATCACCACGCGATGGGGTCTGGGAAGTACTTCCCGATGAGTTCCTCGTAGTAGGGGCGCAGTTCCGCCACATTGGGGGGAGCGTCACTCTTGGTGTAGAGGTCATAGGGATTGAAGGCTTCTACCCAGCGAAACATTTTCCGATCGTGATCGTTCATGAGCTGGTCATAGGCCTTTTCACGGTGACCGGCGTAGAAGGAATGGTAGCGAATCATATAGAGCGATTCTTCGGGCATGTGGTCTTTCACGACCTGATAGAGATACTCGTCGTGCCCCCACGAGAGGTGCACATTATCGAGACCGGTGCCTTCTTCGTAAATACCACAGGGCGTTGAAAGCTCGGGGCGCTGGGTATCGGGGTTGGCCGAAAAAAACTCGGGGTAGACGATCTTGTCGGAAAACGCACAGCCCACCGGAAAGGTGTCGCCCACCACGGCCCACTGGGGCTCGCCGTAAAGGCACAACACTTTTCCCAAATCATGGATGAGCCCCGTTAGAATGAACCAATCCGGGTGGCCATCCTTGCGAATGCCTTCTGCCGTCTGCATGAGATGTTGTATCTGAGACAGATCGGTGTCCGGGTCACTATCATCCACCAGGGTGTCCAGGTATTCCATCGCCTCCCAAATGGTCATGGTGCCATGCTTGCCCGGCGCAAACTGGGCCTTCTTCTCCTGGACCAGTGCCAGGGTCTGGCCTTCGTGATTGATGCGATAAAATTCGCGCACCGTATCCCGGCCCGGCTCGTCATAATTCCGAAAGGAATCCTTCTCTTTCCCATTGGGATCGTAATCGGTCTCCGGGTAGCGCCGTTTCAGGTCATCTTCCCAGGCTTCTTCCAGTTCGTGATCGTAGGCCGTGTGACTCATAGGATTTCGCTCCAGTTGGTTCCCTATTCTACCACCAAAGTTCATTCTTTGGGATAGCAAAATCGCATCAAAACTGCGACGGCAATCACCCTCTATCAAACTGTTGCATTTCTAACAATCTTGTGCTACGATTCCGGTGCACGTGATGTCGTACTATGGTCAACAAAGGAACTCCCTGCTATGCATGCCACTGGATTGCTGAGACAACGCCGCTTCGCCCCCCTCTTCTGGGTGCAGGCCCTGGGTGCCTTTAATGACAACGTGTTTAAGAACGCCCTCATCATCATGATCGCGTTCAAATCCATGAGTCTGGGCGCCCTCGATTCCACCTCCATGGTGGCCCTGTGCGGCGGCCTGTTTATCCTCCCTTTCTTCCTCTTTTCCGGTGTGGCAGGCCAGATGGCCGATCACTGGCCCAAGACGCGGCTGATTCCCTGGATTAAGTTTGGGGAAATCGTCATCATGACCCTGGCCACCGCCGGGCTCTTCATGGAGCACCTTATCTTGCTCCTCGTCGTCCTCTTTCTTATGGGCGCCCAATCTTCCTTCTTCGGGCCCATTAAATTCGGCATCCTGCCCGAACTACTCGACAAAGAAGACCTCGTGGGCGGCAACGCCCTGGTAGAGATGGCCACCTTCCTCGCCATCCTGCTGGGCACACTGACGGGCGGCATCCTCATCGCCACCGACCACGGAGCAACCTGGGTCAGCGGCACCGTCTTGTGTATCGCCGTGCTGGGTTGGCTGGTGACCTTTCGACTTCAGCCCACGGTGGCGACCAATCCCGGCCAACGCATCAACTGGGACCCCTTTTCCTCCACCTGGCATATGCTCGCCCGGGTGGGTGCGGAGCGGGGTATTTACCTCCCCATCCTCGGCATCGCCTGGTTCTGGTTTCTCGGTGCCAGTCTGCTCGCCCTGTTTCCCACCTTCTCCAAAGATGTGCTGGGCGGCACCGAACACCTGGTAACCTTTTTCCTTGCGGTCTTTTCTATCGGAATTGGTGCCGGATCCATACTCTGTGAACGGCTCTCCAAGGGACGGCTCGAACTGGGACTTGTGCCCATCGGCTCCATCGGCATGACCCTCTTCACGCTGGATCTTTTCTTCGCCGGAGCGCCACAAGCGGACGGCACGTTTACGCTAATCGGATTCTTAACCAGCGTTGGCGGCATTCGCATCAGCCTCGACATTCTCCTCTTGAGTGTTTTCGGCGGTTGCTACATCGTGCCCCTCATGACCATGATCCAGCAGCGCTCGGCCCCCAAACATCGTGCCTCGATTATCGCTGCCAGCAATATCGTCAACGCCCTCTTCATGGTCGTCTCCTCCGTCTTCCTCATTGGACTGCGCCTCGCGGGGCTTCCCCTCCTCTGGACCTTCCTTATCCTCGCCCTCATGAATGCGGCCATTGCCCTCTACATCTATCTGCTCATTCCCGAATTCATGTATCGGCTGCTCTGCTGGCTCCTCGCAAACATCGTCTACCGCCTCCGCCTCGAAGGCGATGCCCACATCCCCCAGGAAGGCCCCGTGGTTCTGGCCAGTAACCACGTCACCTTTGTGGATTGGATGCTTATCGGTGGAGCCTGCCCCCGCCCCGCCCGCTTTGTCATGCACCACAGCTTCATGAAAATCCCCGTGGCCAATTGGATCTTCAAGGGGGCCAAAGTCATTCCCATTGCCTCGGCCAAAGAATCCCCCACCGTCTTAAAGGCGGCCATGGACAGCATTTCAGACGCCCTGGAAAATGGCGAAGTCGTTTGCATCTTCCCCGAAGGCCAAATCACGCGGGACGGCAACTTCAATGAATTCCGTGCCGGCATCGAACGCATCGTAGAACGAAACCCGGCCCCCGTGGTCCCCATTGCCCTCCATGGACTCTGGGGCAGCTGGTTCAGCCGGGAACGGGGCAAGGCCCTACGCGGGAATCCCTTCCGCTGGCTCCGTGCCCACGTGGGACTACGCATCGGCGAAGCCATCCCCGCCGAAAACGTCACCGCCGAACGGGTAAAAGAAGAAGTGCACCGCCTCTATGGAGGCGACATGCCCCTGGCCCCAAAGGAGGATGAGGAGAGTAGCTGAGTGCTGCACCTCGGAAGCAAACCACTTTCTGGAGTGTGGGAGCTTGCTCCCGAGTCAACAAGATGGCTACCGACCCCCGACGTTGATTTCCGTTTTCAGACTGTCACCAAGGCACATTCGCTCCTTACGCGAGCAAGCTCGCTTGGGAAAAGCGCAAGCAAGCTTACGCACTCCAAAGCGACTCGTTTGGAGAAGCCCCCACCTATTAGCCCCCTACCCCAACCCCATAACGACCATTCCCCCCAAACCCACAATAGCCAGCGGCTCGATCAATCCCACCAACAACCGTAACCGAAAGAGAGCCTCGTCGTAGAGCCCACGGGAGAGGTGCTCAAAACAGTCATCGAGCTTCCCCGTGATCTCTCCCGTCTGAACGTAGGCCCGTGCCCCTTTTGGCAAGAACTTCGCCCCGGCCAGGGCCTCGTCCAGGGTGTGCCCCTCCCTCAGCAGCGGTGCCAACCGCTCAAAATCCCCCGCGATACGTCGGGTTCCTGTCACCTGCCCCGAAAGACGCACTGCCTGCTCGAGGGGCAGCCTGGTACGGGTAAAAACCATCATGGCCCACGCGAATCGGGAAATAAGAATTCGTCGCACGATCCCCGCAAATGGCCAGGCATACATCAACAGCGATTCGCGGGACACAAAGCGGAAGGTGACACGGGACACTACCACGATGGCGAGAAAGGTGCCGCCCACCTGGAGGCCGAAGTTTCGGAGTATCCAATAGAGCTGGGTCTCGAAGGATACATTGGAGATGCCCGCCACGTCTTCCAGGAAGGCGCGCAAGATGGGGATTCCAACGATAATGGCAAAAAACACGGCGGCCGGATAGGCCACCTGCCGAATCACGGCGTTATAGAGTCCACGAAGATCCTCATAGTAGTGCGTGAGCTGAGGCAGGATAATGCCCAGGGAACCCGTCTGCTCCCCGAGAGCAATCAAATGCACAAAGAGCGGCGGAAATCGTTTCTGGTGCCAATGAATCGCCTGCGAAAGGGTCGCTCCTTGCGAGATGGACTGCCCCAAATCGCGGGTGACCGTGCGCAAGGCGTGGCTCCCGGTGCTTTCTTCCAGGGCCTTCATGGCCCGCACCATGGGCACGCCGCTCTCGTAGAGGGTCCCCAACCGGTGGGCGAAGTGGGCCAGATCACGGGCAGATAAGAACGATGAAAGCAGGCCCACAGACAACTCCCCTCTCAGTGCGATGACGGCCAATCAACGCCAAGAAAGCACACTGTCATCGGCTATGCCGACGACTCAGCAACAACAGCTGGCCCCATCGTCGTTGCCCTGGACGCTGGCCACTTCGTGGCAATGAAATAAACCATAGTGACTACTGCGGTCGCCCCGGATTTCGAAATGGGGGGCGAATCGGGTTTCCTGCAACATGGCCGCCGTGTTTCCACAGACGGACACATACTTGCCTTTTGCAAAGTGATGGTGATCGTCCAGGGTAAACCCGCAGGGCTCATGGGGAATCGTGCCCCGATAGCGGACCGTCTGCCCGAAGTCTTCGCAACGATCTTCGAGGGACTCCACCTTAAAGGCGCGCACCGTTATCGAACAGAACGTCGCATCGCCGAGTTTTTCCGCCACGGCGGCGTCATCAATAGAAAGCCGTCGTCGGGTCGTCTCCCGGTAGTCCCGGATGCCACAGTCGGCCAGGATACGGCGAAAATCTTCGAGGTACAGGGCACCGGCAAGGCACTCTCCCATGAGCACCGGGTCATCCTGCAGGGCGACGGGCAAGCGCCGGTCGGCGAAGACATCGGAAAAATACAATTCGCCACCGGGTTTGAGCACACGGACAATCTCACGCAGGACCTGCTCTTTATTGGGCGACAGGTTGATGACACAATTGGAAATCACCACATCAACGGAATTATCGGAAATACCTGCCTGGGCCAGATCTTCCATATAGCCCTGGACAAATCGCACGTTGGACTGCTCAAAACCAAAGCGGGCCATCTGGGTGGCTTCGTGTTTCCGGGCTTCCCCAATCTGCTCATCGGTCATGTCGAGCCCGATAACTTCCCCCGTCGGCCCTACCAGCTTGGAGCACACATAGACGTCCCGCCCTGTGCCACAGCCGAGATCCAGGACCGTGCACCCTTCCAGCGCGGCGGGAATAGGCGAGCCACACCCGTAAAACTTCTCCACGATAGCGGGCTCCAGCTCGCCGATAATAGCGCGCACGTGGGCCGGCATACTATCCATCGAACAACAGGCGTCAGTCTTCAAATCATCGCTGCCACCCAACACCTTGCCGTAATACTCCTGCACCATCTCGTAGGTGGATTCTGCCATGATACACACTCCATCAGACTGGGGGCTTAGGCCCGAATAGTTTCTACAACGAATGGGCGGAAGAGGAATACACCCGATCACCACACCGCCCTGCCTGTTCATTCGTGGGAACGGCGGAATCAGGTCGAGCCACAACACCCGGCTCTTGCATCTCTCTCCCGTGGTACGTAGCATACAGCTTTCGCGCCCGCTCATGAAAGACAGGCCGCGCGCCATTCCGCCCCACTGCTTAGAAGGAGTTCAACAGACCGTGGTTTTCAGTTCCATTGTCTTCCTGTTTCTTTTTCTGCCGGTGGTTCTTTCGGCCTACTTCCTCTGTCCACGGGCGGCTCGCAATTATCTGCTCCTGGCGGCCAGCCTCTTCTTTTATGCCTGGGGCGAGACGACCTTCGTCTTCGTTATGGTGGGCTCCATTGCACTGAACTACGTTTTCGGGCTCTGGATTGATCGCGCACGGGGCACCCAATACGCCCGACTCCCCCTGGTCCTCGGCATTCTGGTCAATCTCGAGCTCCTCGCCCTCTACAAATACAGCACCTTCTTCATCGACAATCTCAATTACTTCCTGGGGTTTTTCGGGGCGGCACCCCTCATGCTGGAAGGACGCCACCTTCCCATCGGCATTTCCTTTTTCACCTTCCAGGCCATGTCTTACATCATCGATGTCTATCGGGAAGCCGCGCGCCCCCAACGGAACCCCTTTAACCTGGCCCTCTACATTGCCCTATTCCCCCAGCTCATCGCCGGGCCCATCGTCCGCTATCAGCAAATCGCCACCGAAATCCTGGAACGCCAATCCCGCGCCCATGACGTGGTCGAAGGCATCAAACGTTTCATCATCGGCCTGGGGAAGAAGGTGCTCATCGCCAACACCGTGGCCCTGGGGGCCGACCAGGTTTTCGCCCTGCCCCCAAACGAACTCACCACCCCCCTCGCCTGGTTTGGCATCGTCTGCTACACGCTCCAGATCTATTTCGACTTCTCCGGCTACTCCGACATGGCCATTGGCCTGGGCCGCATCTTCGGATTTCACTTTCTGGAAAACTTTCAGTGGCCCTACATCGCCCAATCCATCCAGGACTTCTGGCGCCGCTGGCATATCTCCCTCTCGAGTTGGTTTCGCGACTACCTCTACATCCCCCTTGGGGGCAGCCGCGGCACCGCAGGGCGCACCGCCTTCAACCTCGTCACCGTATTTTTTCTCTGCGGACTCTGGCACGGCGCCGCCTGGAACTTCGCCCTCTGGGGACTCTTCCACGGCGGCTTCCTCGTCCTGGAGCGGGGACCTTTCGGCACCTGGCTCCGCCGCTGGCCCCGTCCGCTGCGCCACGCGTACGTGCTCCTTGTGGTCATTGTGGGCTGGGTCCTCTTCCGGGTCACCAGCCTGGCCGCCGGAAAGGCCTACCTCCTCGCCCTGGTGGGATTCGCCGAAGGCAGCAGCCTCGTACGTCCCCTCGCCCTTTATGGGACCGCCGATATCCTGATGGCCCTTGCGGTGGGCTGCGTGGCCGCCACCCCCGTTTTGCCCCGCCTGCGCGAGCTTACCCTCACGCACCCGACCCTCCAGTCTGCCCGACCCTATGTGGCCTATGTCGGTTACTTCATCGTGCTCTACACCTGTGCGGTGCTCTTATCGGCCCAGACCTACAACCCCTTCATCTACTTCCGGTTTTGAAATGAGCGACGCTACAACAACCCAAACGACGGCCGTCGCGGGCAGCAATACACCGCGTCAATGGCTCTTCATTGGCACTTTTTTTGTGCTCCTCTGGCTACCCTTGATTGACAGCCTCCTCCACCTGGACCGCACCCTGCCCACCAACGAAAACCGCGCCCTCGCACCGGCACCCGCAGCCGATGCGCCCAAAGAATTTCCCCGCCAGTTTTCCGCGTGGTACGACGACCGCTTCGGCTTTCGAAACTTCCTCGTGAAGCAATACCATACCGTCCACTTCGGTTGGCTCGGCATCACTGACCCCGATCTCGTGGTGCAGGGAAAAGAAGACTGGCTCTACCTCGGCCGCCGTCGCCTCATCGATGAAGCCCGGGGCCTGAACCCGGCCACGGAAGAAGACATAGCCACGTGGGTCGAAAAACTCGACGCCATTCACGCCTGGCAGACCCAGCGGGGCGGGCGCTTCCTGCTGGTCCTCGTACCCGACAAACACCGGGTCTATCCCGAATACCTCCCCGACTGGTTCATCCCCCAGGAACAACGCCGAAAAGAGCAATTGCTCCAGGCGCTCGCAGGGCACGAGATGGAGACTCTCGACCTGACCCAAATATTACGGATCATGAAACCCGCGTTCTCCCACGATCTATGGCTGAAGACCGATACCCACTGGAATGGCCTCGGTGCCTTTGTCGCCACGCAGGCCATCACCCAACAACTCGGCCTGCCCATTCCGTCTGAAGACGATTTCGTGCAGGCCAATCACCCGTCGCTCCACGAAGACGCCTGGCACAAAACGGGGAATCTCGCGGACTTCCTCGGCGTTCGTGGCCTGGTGCCCGAGGCGTGGGTGGGCCTCGTACCCAACGCACCCCGCGCACAATTCCACACGAATTTTACGCCGCCTACGCGCAACGTGAGTGGTGTGAACGTGCCCCTGGCCAGCCGCATCGAAAACGACACCCTGCCCACCGGCCTCGTACTCGGAGACTCGTTCCGCTGGGCACTCATTCCTACCCTCTCCGAGTCGTTTAGCGAAATCCTCTACACGGACTTCCGCTACTGCTTCTTTGACCCCGCTTTTACCGAATCGCTGGACCCCGACATCATTCTTTTTCTGATGACCGAGCGTCAATTACTCCGCCTGCCCCTACCACCAAGCGAAAACACGTGGTAGCAATATCGGCGGGACTTTGGGACGTTTTGCCGCAAGGGTAATAGACACCGCAGCAGAGATGGTGTAAAAAACGGAAGCATCCGGACAGGGGCGCACCACACCAACGCGGCAACATGTCCCGGCGGAAACTGCGCACGTACTACCGCATCAAAAGCACTCCCTGGCGTGAGACAGCTTGCTGCCTCCCTGCCGGAGGGAGCTTGCTCCCGATAGACAGGCGCGCACGACACAGATCACCCGCGCAACCGACACCAAAGCACACACCATCATCACAGCGACGCAACACCATCTACCCCACACCGTGAGCAAGCTCACTCAAAAAAGCGCAAGCAAGCGTACGCACGCCACAGAGACGACCTGCGCAAACAAGACGCACTCCTTGGAGTGAGACAGCTAGCTGTCTCTCTGTCGGAGGGAGCTTGCTCCCGATGAACCTGCACAGACGTTGCGCTAACCCACCGCGTCCAATACCCGCCGTATAAACGCCTCCAGCGGAAACTTACCTTCCGTCGTCAGCCCAAGCCGCACAATGACCACATCCCGCGACGGCACGACGACGACAAACTGCCCTTCATGGCCTGACGCAAAATAGAGATCGCCGGGCAAGGACGGCATGGGACGACGTTCCGGCTCGCCGGACGGGCCCGCGTTCAGCCACCAGTGGGCCCCATAGTTTCCCTTCGGCGCAGTGGGTGTTGGCGTGGTGCTGTATTCCACCCAGCCCTCCGGGAGAATCCGCTCCCCCTCCCAGACGCCATCCTTCAGATATAGCAACCCAAAGCGCGCCCAATCCCGCGCCGTCGCATAGGTATAGGACGAGCCCACAAAGGTGCCGGAGGCATCGGGCTCCATGAGCGCACTGCCCATGCCCAACGGGCCAAACAGCGCGGTGCGGGGAAAATTGAAGTAGTCGGCCTGGCTGCCACCCACAGCCTCCCGCACGATGCGGGACACCAGATTCGACGTACCACTGGAATAGGCCCAATGGGTATCGGGCCCGTAGGCCAGGTCACACCGCGCCGCATAGCCTCCAAAGTCGTCAGAGCGATACAGCATATGAAGCACGTCGGCGAAGGGGTCGCCGTAGCCTTCGTTAAATTCGAGGCCGCTGCTCATACGTAACAACATATCCAAGGTAATGGCCTGTCGTGCATCGCCCGCCTCCTGCCACTCCGCAACGGGCGCGGGCGCATGCAAATCCAGCTTCCCTTCTTTCACCAGCACACCCACGAGAGCACTGGTCACGCTCTTCGACATGGACCAGCCCAACAGGGGCGAGTGAGCGTCAAAGCCGGGCGCATAACGCTCCGCAATCAAGCGGTCGCCTTGCACCACCAACACCGCCCGTGTGCGTCGTCCGGGGATTTCATCTGGTTCCTCAAAGGCCCACGTGATCGCTTCTTCGAGGGCGTGCTGGGGAAGGGCAGAAAGCCCTTCAACTATCGGCCCGTCTCCCCGAGGCCACGGCATGTGCGGCTCGGGTCCGGGAATTTCCACGGGGGTGAATTCCGTCTCAAAGGCCACTTCCGACTTCCCCGGTGCCAACAAGGTCACGCCGATTCCCGGGTGGTAGACCGCCGTGCGAGAAGCGAGCCCCAGACACGACACCGTCACCGAACGGGCTTCTTCATCCCGCGACCAGCGAAGAAACCGGATATACTGGGCCACGTCTTCCGCCACGATTTGCCCTTCTTCCCGCCCGGCTACATAAAGGGACGACGCGAATACCTTGGCCGTGTGTCCATTGATAATGGGAAACACCACGCGAAGGAGAAAGCCCGCAACAACCAGGACAATGAGTAGCAACAGCGAGGCGGCCATCTTGAGCCAGCGACGTTTATTCGTCATGGTGTTACCTTTCGGGTGAGGGGGTGCGTACGCCTCAGGGATTATCCACATAGCCCAAGGCTTCGAGGCGCTCACGGTCGGCCTCACTCAGCGGCGCACCATCCACAGCGCCCGCTTCAAGCGCCCGAAACGTCGTGGCAACTTCGTCGGTGTCCCAGCTTCCGCTGACGATCACGATCGGCGTTGGCCGTGTCTCCATAATATACCGCGTCGCCTCAAAACCGTTCATGACCGGCATATTGATATCCATCGTGATGATATCCGGTTCCAATTCGGCGAGGGCATCGATGGCCAGCCTGCCGTTGTTCACCACCCCGGCGACTTCAATGTCTTGGTCGGCCCCAAGAATATGCGCAAGAAGGTCGCACACAACCGGGGAATCATCTACGATTAGAACCCTCTTCACGCGATACGCTTCCTCATAATA
>JAUIMA010000652.1 GCA_030432675.1 Candidatus Hydrogenedentota bacterium
GAAACCCCACCCCCACACCGGCTGACCGCCCCTTGTCGATAATGGTTGTGATGGCCTTGGTAAATACGGGATGCTGATATTGTTCCGGGATCCCGAGACTGATCGATAGATCATGGGGACCGACCAACAGGGCGTCGATGTCCGGCACTGCGAGGATTTCGTCCAGCCGCTCGATGGCCGGCGTACTCTCCACATTGACTATCATGAGTTTATCGGCAGCATAGTTGCCAAGATATTCCGTCAGCGTGCCATCCAGCTCCTCATCGCCCGAAAGCACCCGCTGCAGGCGGCGCCCCTTGAGGGGACGATACTTCACCGCGCCACGGAGTTGCTGAATATCACTGATTTCTTCGAGATAGGGCGCCACTACACCCGAAGCACCGCCATCCAGGACCTTGCAGGCCTCGTAAGGATCGGGCAGGGGAATACGGACGATTGGGGCCACATTCTTGCCAGCAAAGGCCTGGCACATCCAGGCCACTTCGGCCCGTTCGAGGGGAATGTGCTCCGTATCGATGAAGGCAAAGTCCAACCCGGTGCTGGCAATCATGGCGGGCCACAAGGGAGACGGCGAAACCACACAAGTTCCGTAGACCCGTTTGCCCGCCCGCATGGCCGATTTGAGTTCGAGGCCGTTCACGACACGCTCGCTTTCTGAATAGTACCATCGTGTAGGGTAAAACGGAACTCCGAGACATTTTCAGGAGTCCCTACAGCCCCTATCCTACCTCACGGTGGCTGCGAAAGTCGAATTTTGCCGCACCCAAGTCCCATTTGCTCCAAGGGGCACGTAAGGCGTCGTTTCGCAGTGCGGCCCCTGTTTTCAGGGGTGCCAGTCGGCGAGTTTGCAAATCTCGTGGTAGAAATCATCCCGCGATTGGCCCACCAACATGGCCCCGAAGTGCTCGCACAGGTCGCTGTCGGCCGCATCGGCATAATTGATGACGGCCGCCATGTACGCGACCAGGTGCGGGAGGGCCGTTGGGTGAAACTGGTAGCGCGGGTGCACGTGGAGTACGCACAGCATGGCCGCGCCATCTCCTTGAAAGACGGGCTGGGCAAAAAGCCCCTCCTCCAAGGCTTCTTCGGTGAACTTCACGGTCGTGGGATAGCGAAGACAGGCACCGTCATTTAACAGGGTGGCCAGGTTGCGGCCATCAAGCGGACCGCCGAGACGCTCCAGGATGCGCTCGGCGGTCGTATCGGCATGTGCCCAGAGGAGTTGCCGCAGCTCCTCCTCATTGGGCAGTGCCTCATTCTCTGGGGTGCTATTCACTAAGTCAGGTCCTATTCATACCGTTTCTTGAATTCTTCCATCCGCTGCTGGCGTTTCGCCTTTTCTTCGGGGTCCATGTCGCCATTAAACCAACGGTGATTATTGCTGCTGAGCACTTCTTCGATTTTCGCTTCCAACACATCCGCCGCATTGATCTTGGCAGGATCCTCGGAAGCACGGCCCTTTTCAATCAACTCTTCCAGTTCTGGAATGAGCTTGGAGTAGAAGTGTTTTGCCACTTCATAGGTCCCGTGCCAGTGGGTAATGTCGGGTCCCATCATACTGGCACCGTGTCGGGCACGGCGCCCTTCGTGGTGCCAGAGCTCAAACCAGGTCCAGTCGATCTTGTTACCAAAAGCCACCTGCTTCATCAGTGGCTTGGCGGCCGCCATCAATTCCAGGCCCGGCTTGGCGAACTTGTCTTCATAGAGCTTGATCAACCCATCGTACTGGGTATAGAAGGCATCCACATAATTCTGATTGTGGCAGTTGATGCAGACATTCTGCATATTGGCACGGCGTACTTCCCAACTGACGTCTTTTCCGGGAAGCCCCATCTTAGCATCTGACACTTCGGGCCGAATGGAGATAGGCGGACGATTGTTCCAGCTGATGCGCATTCCCACGTCGTGGGTTACGGGCTGGTCTTTGGTGGCGCTCATGTGACAGGTAGCACACGTCGGTGCCGCGCTGTAGTCCTCACCCACGATCCACTTGGGACTGTCCATGTTCATCTTGTCAATGTTGGCGCGGAAGGCCACGCCGTGTTTGGATTCATTGTAGATCTCAATCTGGGGATGGTCGGGGCCCATGTGGCACTTACCGCAGTTTTCCGGGTTCCGCACCTGCTCCACCGAAAAGGCGTGGCGAGAGTGACAGGCCGAACAGGAGCCTTCCGAGCCGTCAGGGTTGATGCGGCCAATGCCCGTGTTGGGCCAGGTGGCCGGGTCCAGACGCCCGTCATCCATGACCTTTACTTCCGAGCCGTGACACTGCCAACACCCGTTTACTGCGGCGGCGGATATCCCCATGGGAAACATGGGCGTCACGAAGTCGTTGTTACCTTCCACAACTTCCGCGAGCACATTGTCGAGGGACCCGAGAATCCGACCCGCCTTGGCGTGGTGGGACGCGACAAATTCCTCTACTTCCTTCTCGTGACACCGCGCACAGTCTTTGGGACTTACGATGGTCGCGATCACTTCTCCGTAGTGGTCAAAGGCATCGATATCCTCTTTCTCCGCTTTGTGACACTCGAAGCAGCCGATATTTCCCCGAAAGTGCTTGCTATCCCCCCACTGCTCATAGATAACCGGGCTCTGCATTTTGTGACACTCGATACAGGCCGCTGATTCTCCCGAAATCTCGGTCAACATGTAGCCTGCCGATGCGGGCACGGCCAGCAAGATCAGGGCAAGCCAAACCAGTATACCTCGTGATCCGTAACGATGTTTCATTACACCTCTCCTTCCCGTGTCACGGGCGTCGACAGGGCGATACCTTTTTCGTGACTGAATTGACCCGACATGATTGGAATAGCCACCCGAAGCATCCAGGAATACAGGAGTATCCCGAAGGCCCAGGCGCCCATACAGATAAGCAATTCGTTGGTGGTGGGTAGATACTCCACCACATTTCCCAAGGGTGTGGGGATAAATCCCGGCACAATAAGCCCCATTCCCTTTTCGATCCAGACGCCCACAATACAGAAGAAACAGGCCACGTCGAGGTAACCCAGTTTTTTCCCCAGGGGCGTAATCAGAATGACTGCCGCGATGGCTTCCAGGGTAAGGGCGGACCATATCCAAGGCACG
>JAUIMA010000066.1 GCA_030432675.1 Candidatus Hydrogenedentota bacterium
GGCTCGGATATTTTCAATACGCCCTCCGATTGGCATCGTGACGACGAGGGGCGTTGGTATCTCTCCAACCTCACCCACCCCCCCGGTATGTTGCTGCACGACGGTCAGCATGGCACCCGGCGGACATCGCGGGATGACCTGACAGCCCCGTGGGACTTCTACTTCGATCGGGCACGCAAACGGCTCTATGTCCAATTGGACCGGAATCCTGCGGAAGGGGCGGCGGTCATTGAAATTCCCGTGCGTGAATTCGTCATCGGCCCCCTGGAGGTGAACCACATCACCTTGCGTGAATTGGAACTGGGCCACGGACGGAATATCACCCTCCTCGCCTGGGATAGTGATGGGCTTCGCGTGGAGGGGTGCCATTTTTCGGGGAGTCCGGGCAACCACATCCAGTTTCAGCAGGGCTCCAACGATGGTGTGGTCGTTGACTCCACCTTTGATGACTGGAACCTGCTTCACAAGCGCGCCTACGCCATCCAGGTTATCGCCGAGCAGAGCGGGCCCGTGGACATTGCGGGCTGCACCTTTACCGCGAGTCAGCCGGGTGGTGGAGAGGACCACGCGGCCATCATGAACGATTACAACGGCTGGGTGCGCACGGTGGAACACTGTACTTTCCGGGGTAATAATGGGGCGCTAGCCGATGAGGGCGTCGTCATCTGGCGGCCCGCCGCCACCGCGACAACGGTCCAAATCCGTGACAATCGCTTCTCGGAGTTGGGGGGAACCGCCATCATGATTCAGGAACTCGAACACTACGGCGCCACCCCCAAGATTGCCGTCCTACGTAATCGCATTGAAAACGTCTGTCTGGGGGATGACCTGGACAAGGAAGCCCTGCGGGCCCGTCAATTCGGCGCGGCTTCTGACGTGTTGATCGCCTATAACCTTATTAATGGCACGGCTGCGGGCCAGTATCCCCACGTCGGCATTGGGATACAGGAGGCCGAAGGGCTTACGGTAGCCAACAATCTGATTCGGGGTGTCGACAGCGGAATCCTGGTAAAGCAGGCGGTTTCGGGCCTGGTGCTGCGCAACAACCTGCTCGTAGAGAATCGTGGGTGGGGAGTGGAGTTCACCGCAAGTAGCACGGGTGTAGACTCGGATTACAATGGCTACTTTCGGAACGCCGGGGGAGATGGGGCGGGTCTTGTGGCCGAAGCGCACAGCGTGTATGCCGACCCCAGGCTATCGGGAGAGTTTGGACTGACGTCGGGCAGCCCGCTCATTGATGCCGGGGTGCCGTTGCCTGAACTGCAACAGGATTTGGCGCTACGGGAAGTTCCCCAGGGAGCGGCACCGGATATCGGGGTGCTGGAATTCGTGCCGACGCCGTAGGGCAGGACAAGGAGCAGATCTAAGAGAACGCTACGCAGGTCAGAAAGCATGGAGCCACGCACTCGAAGCCTCGCGAAAATCGGCATCGTGTGGCACGAGCATAAGAGCCCTTATTCGTCTGTTACACCTATTCATGGGCAACACGAGGGGATATACTTCAAGGGCCCCGTCCCCCTGTCTATTCACTCATCCACGTGAGGGTGATGCGATAGCCCGGATAGAGCCGAATGGCGGTTTCCCGTCCGATATCCACATTGGAATGGACATCTTCCAAGGGAGCACGGTTCTTGATGTGGGCGCGGGTCGACTTGAGCAACTCACCGGTCCGGTAGAGGGCGATTTCCCGTTGGGTATTCTGGGGGGGGTAGACGCGCTTGTTGAACGGACGACTGCGCCGATTCCCATTGGCGGTGGAGGGTCGCAGTTTATCGAAGGACTCGTGGTCGTACTCCGTGAAAATCGTTTTCTTGAGGGCGCCCGGTTTCCGGGGATCGACCACGAAGGGCTCGTCACTCACGACAAAGATTTTGGGTACACGGATGGTGCTGGCCACCTTGAATTCCAATTCACAGCGATCCAGTGCTTCCCCGGTGAAGAACCGCTCATGGCGCACTTCGATCACATCACCCTCTTCCGTATATATCTGATAGTCGTCGGGTCGGGGTGTGGCGATTCGGTTCACTTCGTCCCGTTTGTAGCGCTGGAAGTCCTGGAACTTGATGGGCGCGTTCCCTGGCATCTCACGAGACAGTTCCTGGCCGGGCTTGGCGGTAGCGCGCTGGTTTTTTACGGGAATCTTGGGCGCGCCCTCCACATCACGGGTCTGCGCACCGGCATAACCCGCGCCCCACAGCAGGGCGCAAACAAGGCCGAGAGGTAGGATGTCACGTCGAAATCGCATCGTATCGCTTCCAATAGCTTGCCCGGGCCGGGGAATCAACCCGCTGCCCCGTAGTATACCGGGAAGGGAGGGTCGGTATACAGCCAGTCTCGAAGGTCGAGTACCCTCTCGTGGGCCAGAAATCGGGGGGCGGGCTTGCAGCGACGGACTTTTCTGACTACAATCAACCCAGTAAACAATTAACCCACACGTTGGCGGCCTGCGAAAGGGAAGCCCGCGACTGCAGGAGGACCTGTCATGCGACAACCCTGGTCAAAAATGAACGTTGACGGTGCCAATTTTCAGCGCACCGACGGCGAACTGGATCGCATGTATGACGAGATGCCCAGCCTGCCCGAGCCACCGGCCCAGGCCGAGGGCAGTGACGGGCCCGCCACCTCGACCCCGCCACGGAGCCAACCTCAGACGATAGCGCCGGGAACCCCTGCGGAAGAAGAGCCTGCCGAATGCACCAACCCGGCGTGTGCGGGTGCGTTTGAGAGCGCGGCTGAGTCAGGTGCCCCCTTAGTGGAAGGCAGTGGCTCTGGTTGCACCGACCGCCGGCAGGTGGATGATGCGGCGAAACGGCCGGATCCGGACCGACGGGCAAACAACTGACGTGATGGATACGCCTGTTTCAACACTTCCGGAACTCCCCGATGCCTATGATCTGCACCAGTATCTGGCGCAGTTCAAATTGCCAGACGACAACCTTTATGCTCTCGTAGATGGTGCCCAGGACCAACGGCTTTCGGTGGGATCCCGTAACATTCTGGGCGAGCCTCTTCGTCCATTGTTCACGAAGGCGCCGCACCACATGACCAAGGTAGGCCCCTATCTGGTGCGAATTAAGTGCACCAATCGCTATCCGGAATACATGCAACGGTGGACCGAGAAACTCGGCACCAATACGGGTATCCTCCTGCTTACGACCTCGTGGCCCCAGGCCGTGCGACAGCATTGCCGGTCTATCTTCAAGGTCTATGACGAGCAGCACAATATGTTTTATTTCCGCTATTACGACCCCCGGGTGATCCGGACTTATCTCCCCACGTGCACGGCGAAAGAATGCCGCCAATTTTTCGGACCGATTCGCAGCATTTTCGTGGAGGGAGAGACCCCTGGAACCATGCACCACTATCGTGCGGGACAGGCGGCGGTGCAGATGGAGAAAGACGTGATTAAGGACTGGGCAACCAAGGACGAGCCGGGCAGCGGCGCGGCCCGCACGTAGAGCCCGTCACGATGCTTAAAGGAAAACACGAAGCGGTGCTAGTGCTACGACGTCCCCAATTGGCCGCATTAAAGCGAGATTTGGACCAACGCTTCGTCGACCGAATGGTTCATGAGTTCTCAACGAAACCACCCGGACGTGAGGTGATGCCTCCATCCCAATTGCAGTCGGTGGTCACGGATGCGGTGGAGCGGGCCAAAGGGTATGGCTTTCAGCGGGAATGGGACATCTATCGCTACGTTCGCTTTCAGGTGAAACGCGGCCCTTCCTTTGAAGAACGCACCGACATGAACTGGGCGGCAGCCATCCTTGCTGACACCCAACTCAGCTCTACGGAAAAGATGGACAAACTGGCCTATCGCTTTGCGGTGGGCGCCCCATAAGTATGCCCCCGGAGCAATCCTTGTGGTGTGGCGGAACGGGACCAACACGAAAGTGCGACAAACGTTATGGCTGAGCCAATTCAAACCGAGGTAAGCATCGCAGGCGGCGGGGATATTTTCGCCCCCAGCGTCGATGTGGTAACCATCAATTTCACCCCGCCCCCCGGTCGCACTATCAGCGAACTCTACTATGAGGTCCGCGGACAGAACAACGGCATAGTGTACAAGTGCCCGCTCATGACCGAGGAGCTGGAGTCCCTGGGCAGCCTGGAGTGGGATGGAGAAATCAATGGGGGCACCCCCACCGCCCCCTCCTCTTCCGGCACGGATAGCGGTGCAGGCGGGGCTTCCAGTGGCGGTGGCGCAGGGGCTTCCGAAACACCTTCTTCCGGGGAATCAGGTGATACCGATTCCGGGGGAGATGGGGCCACCACGGACCCTCCAAAGCGCTATGCGACGCCCTTGAACTCCCCCTATTCCATCCAGGTTTTCGCCGAGTTTGCCGCCACCGAAAGTGACGCAACCACGGCAGAGCAGGTTGATGGAAGCACTGAGGTCACTCAGACTTGCTCTTCACCCGCTTCTTCGACCAACGAACCGCCGACCCCGGTACGCGTTGAGTATCATTCGGTAGAGGTGGCCGTGCTGCCGTGGGATGATCTTTATCTCGCCGCCAGTGGTCAGGAACACCTCCATGAGCCTTCGGGCGTGGGTGCGGAAGTCGTCTTGAAGTGGTGTCAGTATCGACTCCATGACCAGGGCTGCTGGGCCGGCCCCCTGGATGGCACGGAAACGGAGACCTATAAGAAAGGCGTCCGGCGATATCGACTCACCGATCCACTGATGAACGGTTGGAAAGATGGAGAAGCCTTTTACGAGCGTTCGGAGTCGGCTTCCGGTGCGGAGATGAAACTGAAGCTGGACTGGGAGCTTCACCATCAATCGCTGAGCAATTACCTCACGGATTTACGTAATAAGCACGAAGGTTCCACCATACGCCGCACCCTCTTCAGTGATGTGGATGCCTTTAACACGGGCGAAGCCTCGAAATTGTTTATCGACAACCATCGTTTCTTCTTCTCCGAGTTTTCCGAGTTCAGCCAGGACGATGTGGAAGAGGATGAGACCATCAAGTTTGAGAAAGAGCAGGACTGGCTCAGTCGGCCCACGGTTCCGTTGAAGGCCACGGTCTATCTCAAAGGAGCCGATGGCGAAAAGCATCTGGTTCCGTCGTCGGTGGAAGGCACCCCGCTCCGCTGGACGTGGACGGACACGTTGGATGCCGGCAAAAAGTCAGAACTGGAAGGCAGTGGACTCCTCCCCACGTTGCCGACGCCCACGCCCGAGCAACCGAGCTATGGGGCCGAATACCTGACGAAGACGGAGGCGAAATTAGAAGCCGCTGGTGACTACAAGAATGCCGTAGAAGACGCGGGAGGCATTCTGAAGGCGGTGCCGGATGACGGTAGTGATGCGGAGGCGGCGGCCTACAACCGCGTTGCTGCGTTCTGCCGCTGTGAGGCCATCGACCGGGACTATCAGGAGACCGACAATGGGGTTGTCACCCTGTCTGTGGGCTCTATTCCTATCAATGATGACGGCACCACCCGGGACGCGGGTGGCGGCGCGTGTGTCTATCTTCACCCATCGACGTTGGGGGGCGATGTCTATAAAGCCACGGTCAAGCTCGACTTGAGCGCCCTCGAGGAGGAAGAAGCGTCGGGAGACACGACGGGAGACTCTGGGGCGGAGACCGGTGCGGACACCAGCACGGACGCAAGCGCCGGTTCAGGCGCAGGCGGATCCGAATCTGGTACGGATATCAGCGCAGAAACGGGTTGGTTTGTATCGTGGCGCCGGGCGTTTATCGGGGCCTATGTCGGATGGCCAAAATGCCCGGATGATGAACTCCAAACGATTCTCTCGGAAGTCAAAGACGAATATGCCCTCGGCTTCATGGAAATCGATCACACGGAATGTCGCAGTTTCAGCTATGAAGAACTGTTCGATTGTTACGGGGCGGATAAGCAGTCGCGGTGGGAATCTCACTGGACCGAGATGATCGATTCCATGACCACACTCGACGCTCCGGTCAAAGAATTCCTTCGGACCAAGTCTCCCAGCAACGATTCGGTGTGGCCAGAAGATCCCGAGGCCTATACGAATCCGGGGAAATTCGCAGATATCTTCAACATCACGATGGGGCTCGATAGCCTCAACACCAGTATCGGGCGGATCGACGCAACAGCCTTACCGGCCCGGGTACCTTCCCCGCTCGCTTCCGCCATGGCACTTGCCACCGCCTATGCGGAAAGCGCGGAGGCCCTGGTGCAGTCTGGTGCGCAGCACTACACGGAGGCCCTGGGAGCACTGATAGAGGCCGACCCCGATACGCCGGGGTCGTGGAAGTTTAAAGATGCCCCTGCGCTTGCCGAAGATGACGAGACGAAACTCAAGCCGTTGTCTGCCTACACCGACGACGCCGACACCGATTTGTCCCCCGCCCTCATGGTAGAGCTCCTCGTCACCACAGCGGCACGGGATGAGGTAGAGCGATGGGCAGCGGGTGAAGACGTGGAACCCAACGCCCTGATCACCATGTCCAAGATGCGCACCCGTTATGAGCGTGACTCGTTGGCAGATAAGTTTTCCCAGCTTTTTCAGCAGGATGTGCGTAACGTCATAAAGGGCGGCAAATTCGATGACGACACGGCCCAGATATTGCGCCGAAAGCCCATTGAACTCCGGCAATACGCCATGATTCAACGCGTCGGGGCCATGATGTTTGCGGGCAAGATGAATGTGGCCGAAGCCTTTGATAAGGCTGCCAGAGCCCGGTTGGCCATGCAGGAAGGGCGCATTGACGCGACCGACGGCATGGTGCTCTTAGACTACCGCATGAACGAGCCGGTGAATATCGACGAAAAGAACCCTGCGTATCTTGTGGGCGGTGCGGCTTTTGGCGGGCTGAATGGTGTCGCCATGATTGACCGTGGACAGGTCTCCAAGATGCCTTCGCTCTTTGCCCACGAAATGGCCCACTGTATGTTCTTCCAGCACGGGAAGAACGCGCCAGGCGAGCGCAAGGCCATCTTTGCGAACCACGATTTCAAAGATGACAACTGCATCATGAGCTACCCCACCAACCTGCTCTCGTCAGAGTATACGCCCGAAGCGTCTGAGCAAATGATCCGCCTGTTGGGGGTCCAGGCGGTGTCGCCGAAGAAACACTATACGCACGACAGCTTCGCGCCCCATTATTGTGGCAAGTGCCTCTTGAATTTGCGTGGCTGGAATATTCGCTTCGATGACTTGGTCGCCACTTCCGACGAGCCTTCTGAGGAGCAGGAAGCACAAATTGATGTGCGTATCCTTCCCAGCACGCTGATGGACGACGAGACCACGGCCGACACCCTCACCGCGGTTAATGTGAGCTTTTACCCGAGTGACCGAGTGCTCCCGGCGGATGTGGACGAAATCAGCGTCGGAATGGGCGAATTTAAGTTCAGCTCCCTGGCGCCCTTCCCAACGGGCTTTGGCTACTCTCCGGCGGCGGCCAAGGATCCGGCAGCCTTCCGCATCGAAGTGGAGGACCCAAGTATGGCGCTCAGTGAGAATACGGCCCACGTCACCGTAGAAGTGTTGAAACCGCCTGCCGCCCCCGGAGGTGAAGGAGAGGCCTTCCCCCCCGACACCCGAAAGCAGCGCGCGCTGGTGAATGTGGAATGTCGGCGTATCGACGGCACGAACCTGTTTCGCTCGCGGTATCTCCGCCTCGTAACGGATGAAGAAGATTACAACGCCTTGTACGACACGAAACAGGCCATTCTCGTAACAGATATTGCCGATGGTGAAGGGGGGGACGATGATTTGCTTGAGATTCTCGGTCAGCAAGTCAAGGTCAGCTACGACTGCTATCCCGCGTCAAAGCGCGCTTAGTACGTCAGGGACCTGTGCAAACACGAGATTAAGCAATCCAGCGTTTGAGGAATAACGACTATGAAGAGAAAATTTATTGCGATGGGTATGGCCGGAGGCAATCCGCCGCCGTCCGAGGGAGGCGATGAGGCCGCCCAGGACCAGCCCGGTGGTGGCGAGGCTGCTCCGCCGCCACCACCCCCTCCTCCGCCCCCTCCCCCACCTGCCGCAACCGGTTCAGGGGGCAGTAGCGCTGCTCCACCGCCACCGCCGCCACCACCACCAGGCTCAGGGGGAGCACCGTCTGGAGGACCACCGCCACCGCCGCCACCACCGCCACCGGGCTCCGGAGGAGCAACGGGTGGAGGGCCTCCGCCACCACCGCCACCGCCAGGTTCCGGAGGAGCAACGGGTGGGGGGCCACCGCCCCCTCCGGCGCCGCCGGGAGGTAGGGCTGCAGCCCCACCACGTGGCAGAGCCGCCGCTTCTCCCCCACCACCTGCACCTACCGTACCTGCGGGCACGGAGATACCCGAATTTTCCGACAAGGCCAAGTCGGTCACCTTTACGGTGGGTCAGGACGAGGAGGGCTATGAGAAGAAGCGCATCAAACTTTTCTATCACATTTTCAAGAACGACGCGGTCTCGTATGAAGCACTGCAAAAGATTGTGCGCCTCCGTACCTACAAGTGGGTTCGCCGTGTCTATGCACAGGCCAATCTCGCCCCGAAAATCGTAGGTATGGAAGAACTGGACGTGCCTGTGCCCAATGTCCTTTCCATTTCCGGGGCCGTAAAAGCCGAGATATTGGAACCGGCGACGGGCAAGGACCGGCTGGATAACAATGCCACCCTGACATTGACGGTAGACGGTATCGACGAAGCCTTCACCCTGCCCATCACAGCAGGCATTGGCCTTGCCGACGTAAAAGATGCCGTGGTGGCCTGGCTCGGTGATCAAGGTCTGAAGACCACGGTCGAGGAAGTGCCCATGTCAGGACTGACGGCAGGGAGTGGCGCGGAGGCCCAGCCCTCTTTTGATATCTATCTCTTCAATGCCGACGACTCACCGAAGCAATTCAAGTCGGTGAAGTGTACGGATGTCGTATTGTCAAAGGACGCCTTCGAGATTCCGTTCTTAAAGGGATTTGTTATAGACGATAACGACAGCTTAGTCGGCGGCAGCCCTTCGCAGCGGGTGATGTTACGAATGGGCGCATCCAGCGACGAGCAAATCGATATTTACGTGGTGCCCAAGGCCGCGCTGGGTGGCCGGGCCTATCCCATCTACCGGGAAACGGACTACGATGCCCACCCCGCTCTACTTCCGCCCCAACCCTTACGGCGAGCCGCATGGGTTTCCTATGAGAGCACCGCGCGAAGTTCTAAAGGCATCGTCTTTGACGAAAACTGGTGGGTCTCCCCCTTTACGCTCGCCCATGAAATCGATCACGTCCTCGCTGATGCGGGTCACAATGAAGCGGAAGGCGACCTCATGAAGGGGTCCTGGTCCAAGGTCAACAGCGTGGAAGCGGAAAAACGAATCTATAGCGCCCCCATTCTGGTGGGATCGCCAACGATGGACAATGTAGGCGGCGGTATGCGAAGCGCCGAAGATATGCGCGAAGACCTCCACGGCCGCCGCGCCGGAATCGACAAAGTAGACGGCGATGTCTTAGAGGCCTGGTAGTCCCACCGTGCGTTTCCACCTGGGTCAATCCGGGTGGAGGCGGTGGGAACCCCCTCGGGGTATATCAGGCGATGGTCTCGGTGGTCACGCCGGCGTCGACAACGGTGACGGTGCCGCCCCAAGTACACATGCAGGTGCTGCTGTTGTTGAGGGCGGGCATGTTTCCGATTTGTACGGTCGAACTTCCAGGTGCCCAGGGTGCGGGGATAACCGGTACGCAGGGTTGAGGCGTGAGCACGCCCAGGGCCGCCGAAGTGGCTGAAGCTACCTGGGGATTGGAAAGGGTAATGCAGTTGCCGAATCCCGAGATGTTGGTCATCGGAATATAGTCCATAATGTTGGCGGCGTAGGCACTTTCCATCTGAACCGAATTGGTCGGAAGGACCGTGAGTGAGCAGGTAGAAGTTCCCATGGTGCATTTGAGCGTAGCGCCATCGACGACAGGTAATGCCATTGTTCACAATCTCCCTGAGTGTTGGTGTTAGACTTGCTGATGAGTATACGAAACAATAGAATCGAGCGCAACCGAAAGACTCGGTGCACAACGGGCCACGGCTCTTAGAGGGTGTAATGATTAAAAAGCCCGTGCGGTTTATTTTGTTGGGAGGATTCCTCGGTGCGGGGAAGACCACGGCACTCATGCGACTCGCGCGCCACTATGCCGGGCAGGGACTCCGGGTGGGTATCATCACCAATGATCAGGCGGAAGGTCTGGTGGACACCTTAACCTTCAAAGAAGCCGGATACACGACCGAGGAGATTCCTTCGGGTTGTTTCTGTTGTCACTTTGAGAAATTGCTGGAGGCCTCCGGCCGTTTGGCCGATGGGCTGGAGCCCGATGTCATCCTGGCGGAGCCAGTGGGTAGCTGTACGGACTTGGTGAATGCGGTCATCACGCCACTGAAAACAGTGTATAGCGACCGTTTTGACGTTGCGCCCTACGCCACCTTGCTCGACCCCGTCCGCGCGCAGGAAGCCCTGGGCGCGACGGGCCCCATGGGCTTTTCTAAGAAGGTCACCTACCTCTATAAGATGCAGCAGAATGAGGCAGACATCGTGGTGGTGAATAAGTCAGACCGGCTGGACGACTCCGCCCGGGAATTCCTCCGGGAGCTCGTGGCCCAGAATTTTCCGTCAGCGACCGGTGTTTTTGTTTCCGCGCTCACCGGCGAGGGCTTTGATACCTTGATCCCATTGCTGGATTCACCCGACGAAGCTGGCAGGAATCCTTCCCGCGTAGACTACGTGCGTTATAGCGAAGGGGAAGTGGCCTTGGGATGGCTGAACGCACGGATAATCCTGGAAGGGCAAGCTCCCTGGGACGGAAATTTCCTGATTGCCGCCCTGGCGGATGGGATTCAATCATCGCTGACGGAATCGGGCGTTGTGATTGCCCACTTCAAGATGCGTCTTGTGGATTCAACGGGGACGGAGGTGGCCATGCACGTCACCCAAAACGAGGGTGCGCCCGATCTGAATGGCCGCTTCGAAGCACCGATACAACGGGCATCGCTGGTCATCAATGTGCGGGCGGAAGGGCGCCCGGAGGCGCTGCATGCGGCGGTGCATGAGGGCTTGCGAGAAATCGGCATCCGGTTCCGGCTCGAATGGACCAATGCCGAATGGGATGCCTTCTCCCCCAACCCACCAATACCGCCACCTCCGGAACGAAACACCGTGCGCATCGACCCCTGAGCTTCCCGAGAGGTCAAACCCCCTTGAGCGTCACCCGAAATTGTTTGCGTTCCCCATTGCGGTACACGCTCAGGACTACGGTCTCAAAGGGATTGGTCTTGATAAGGCGCTCCAGGTCCTGGCTGTTCAGCACATCGGCTCCGTCAAACTTAAAGATGAAATCGCCCTGTAGCAGGCCCGCCTCTTGCGCCGGGGTGTCCTTGTAGCAGGAGAGCACGACGGCACCATATTGGTCCGGCCAGCCTTTACGGGCACGCAAGTCGGCCTCGCTCAAATCCCCTTCAATCTGGGCAACCTGGGCCACGTCTTCATGAAATATTCCCAATTCGCCGACAGGCAGCTGGTCTGCCCCCTTCTTCACGAAGGTAATGGGAAACCATTCGTCGGTGGGGACGCCATTGACTTTGGGGCGGGCATGACGCCACCGTCGCCGTCCCTGCGCGTCGCTGCCGTCGAGCGTCAATTCATAGTCTTCATACGCATATTTACTGTCTTTGTTCGCATGAAACTTGGGAATCAGGCTGCCTTTTTTTCGGGAGAACATCTGGGTCGCAGACAGCGTATAACGGCGGGTGAACTTCAGGGTAAAGTCGTGCACCGAGGCATCCACGATCTCCAGATCTTTCTTCCCCGAGAAAACGCGGAGCTTCCAGGCACCCTGCTCATTCGTCAATTCGAACCCCATGTCACCATCCTGGCCATAGACAAACTCGCGGTACTCACCGGCGAGCTTAACAGCCCGATCCTGGGACCCTTGCCGGGTATGGGCCTGGCCATAGTAGTAGCGCGCGATTTCGTTCTTAGGGTCAAGGTAGAGGGCCTGTAACATGGTATAAAGACACCGGGTATATTGCCCCGCCTCGAACTGCTTCTCCCCTTGATGGAGTAGTAACTCCAGACCGCGCTGTTGCAGGTCTTCTCGCTGTAAGGTCTCGTCGGCCTTTGCCCGGAGCAGGGCCATATTCTCTTGCCGCGCGGCCTGGCGCTCGGCCTCCGCTTTTTCGCGCCACCCTTGAGTCTGGTACTCCCGAATCGTCCGGAGTCCGATGTCGGTCATTTCGCCCCGCTCAATATCCACCAGAATATGGGTGGTTCGATTGGGCAAGATGGCGATGACTTCTTTGTGCTCCACCCCCATGGCAGAGAAGGTGGCCAGATAACGGCCCGTGCGCACACCATTAGACGTCCATCGGTCTTCGGTCTTTACGATTTCTTCGTCGTTCCCCGTGAGTCCGATACCAAAAAGCGTAACCAGACATTCTACTGGAATCGTCTGAATCACGAGGCTTCCTGTCCCGTGGGACATTTCCTCATTCAGATCCTCTTCGGGTTCTAATAAGGCCTCCATCTTGAGGACCTCATAGAGGAAGACCTGATCAGACTCGAGCATGAAGGTGTCACTATTCTGGGGGTGGTAGCCCTCTTTTTCGACGCGCACCACGTGGGGGCCGACGGGGACATCCCGCAGAAACAGGCCATGGTCGGTGGAGACACCCACAAACTTATTGTCGAGAAAAACTTTGAGGTCGGCTTCGGAACGCACCTCGATGTGACCGGGCGCGGACGCGGCTACAGCCGAAGAGACACCCCACCCGAATGGCAGAATGCAACACATCGTCAGAAGCAATCGCGTAAGTTTCATCGACGGTGTACTCATCTCTCGTTCGTTGTAGTTTCCACACGGACACCCATCGTGCCAGGTCGGGTGAAGATCCTCAGGGCGCGCTATCCGTACCGGAGATCTTGTCCACGCCGACTGTACGACCACGTAAACCAACTATAGCCAGACTCCCGTCTGCGGCGTTCACAATCCCGTGGCCCCTATCGTCATGGGTACCACCCACGGCGGCCTCCAGCTGAACAACGCCATTGGTATCGATTTTCAACACCAGCACGTCGTTACCGAGGTCCTCACCGGCATGCGTGCTACCGGTAATCACCAGGGTACCATCGCCGGCCATCGCCACGGCCGTGGCAAAATCGTCACCCGGGTTGCCATAGGCCTGCTCCCACAGCACCACGTCCAAGGACGCGTCCACACCAAAGGCGTGGGCATCATAGCCCGCGGCACCCACGGAAGAAGTGGCACCGACAACGACGATGGTGCCGTCGGCCAACTCGGTGGCCCCACGCGCCTGGTCGTTGCCCTTACCGCCCACGGTGACGCTGGCGAGTGTTTCCAAGGCAGGGCTGAGTTTTGCCAAGTAAGCATCGACGGGGTTGGCACCAAAGGTGGCGGTATCTCCAACGACCACCAGGTTTCCGTCGGTCGTTGCAACGATGTCATACCCTGCTTCGTCTCCTTCACCGCCGAGCCAGACCTGGCCCGTCCGCTTCCCGTCGCCATCCAGCGTGGCGACAAACAAGTCGGTTCCACCGTGGGTCCCTTCGGAATCACTCTGCCCGACGACGGCATAGCGTCCGCCGCCCAGGGCAGTTACCCCATGCAGGCGGTCGGTGCCCGTTCCGCCGAAGTGGCGTTCCCAGAGTACGTCGCCGGTGGGAGCCACCAGCACGATGTAGGCATCTATGCCCTGGGTCGTGCCCGTTTCCGTCTCGCCCACGATCAGGTAGGCGCCGGTGTCGGTTAGGACCACATCGGTTGCACGTTGGGCCAAGGGGTTTCCGTAGTACTTCGGCCATCCCGCAGCGATGGTGCCTTCACCGTCCATCAGAACAAGGGCCGCATCAGCGTCCCCTTCCCGCGTGACCGTACCGGCCACGATATAGTCGCCGCCATCAGTAAGCAGCACGCCGCAGGCCGTTGCATTTCCATCGTCCCACGCATTGTGCCTGACCACCACAGAACCCAGATCCGTCGTGTCGAGGAGCAGCACGGGGAACGCTCCGTCGGCCCCTGCCGCGAGGGGTAG
The DNA here is from genome assembly GCA_030432675.1 of Candidatus Hydrogenedentota bacterium. Classification (GTDB taxonomy): domain Bacteria; phylum Hydrogenedentota; class Hydrogenedentia; order Hydrogenedentales; family JAEUWI01; genus JAEUWI01. The sequence goes on from JAUIMA010000066.1 coordinate 14,017, forward strand.
GGATTTTGCCGTAACGGTAATCGCATCTTCATCCGTCAGATTGGTGTTGCCCTGCTCTGTAGTGACTGTCAGACTTACGTCGTAGGTACCGGCTGCCGCGTAGGTGTGGGAGGGGTTGGTATCGGTGCTGGGATCCGTGCCATCACCGAAATCCCAGGAATAACCCGAAATGGTGAGGGAACCTGCATTGGTGGCATCGGTGAACTGTACCGTCAACGGTGCCGCACCGGTCGCCGTATCCACCGTGTAAGCTACGGTGGGGCTGATTTGGATATAGTCATCGCGCAACGTCTGGACCGCGCCTTGTGCCGTGGTCAGCGTAAGCGTCACATCATAGTTTCCGGGCGTATTGTAGGCATGAATCGGATTGGTGGATTCACTGGTCGTGCCGTCGCCGAAATTCCAGAGACGTCCGGTTACGGTGAGGGAACCCACGTCGGTCGTGTCCGTAAAGGTAATGGTCTGGGGTGCCCCGCCCGTTGTCACGCTGGCGGAAAAGGAGGGCACAGGACGCACGGTAACATATCCCGTGCGGGTCGTCGTCTGGCTCCCCGCAGCGGTGGTCACCGTCAGCTGCACCGAGTAGGTGCCCGGCTCGGCATAGGTGTGGGACGGATTCGCCGTCTGGCTGGTGGTACCGTCGCCAAAATCCCACAATACACCGATGGGCTCCAGGTTGCCGAGATTGGTCGTATCCGTAAAGTTGACCTGGAGCGTGCCGTCGCCGCTGAGGGTATCTCCGGTGAAGGAGGGCTCCGGCCGGACGATAATATATCCCGCACGGGTCCGCATGTCAGACTGCCCATCGAGGGTCGTCGTCAGGGTGAGGGTCACATCGTAAACCCCCGGCGCATTGTAAATCTTAACCGGGCTGGCCTCGCTGCTGGTCGCGCTGCCGTCGCCGAAAGTCCACGTGCGGGAAGTAACCTCGAGTTGTCCCAATGAGGTCGTATCCGAAAAGGACACCGAGAGGCTGCCCGTACCTGCGGTCGGGGTACCGGTGAAATTCACCGCGGGCCGGACGGTGAGATAGTCCCGCTTCGTTTCCGTATCGTTTCCAACACTCGAACCGGCGGTCAACGAGATGGTGTAGATCCCCGGTGCAGCATAAACATGGCTCGGGTTCCGCAGTGAACTCGGCGTCGTGCCGTCGCCGAAGTCCCATTGCCAGGTCGAGAGCGCCTCACTACCCGCAGTACTTTCATCACTGAACAGTACCGTCAGGGGCGCAGCACCCGTGGTGACATTGGTTGAGAAATCAGCGGCCGGTAACTGGCGCACGGTGATGTGATTGGCTTTCGTGATGACGTCGCTGCCTGCCGCCGAAGTAACCGTAAGCTTGACGGTGTAAACACCTGCCTGGCTGTAGATCTTGGAAGGATTCTGCTGCGTGCTGCTGGTGCCGTCACCGAAGTCCCAGGCCCAATCGGTAATCTCGGAGGAGCCGGGCGTACTCTGATCGGCAAAAAGAACGGTCAATGGTGCGGCACCGCTGGTCGGCGTCGCGTTAAAGGCCGCCGTGGGCATTTCTTCCACTTCAATGTAGTTCACTTGAGTGGCCGTATCACTCCCCACGGCTGTGGATACACCCAGGGTGACGGTGTACCGTCCCGCACGGGTGTAGGCGTGGAACGGATTGGAATCGCTGCTCGTCGAGCCATCCCCGAAATCCCACTGCCAACTGGTGATAGGTGCCGAGCCCGGGTCGCTCAAATCGGTGAATTGCACCGTAAGGGGTGCCTCACCGTTTCGCGGCGTGGCGCTGAAGGCCGCTTCGGGAGATTGTTGTGCCGTGATAAAGTTGGCCCGGGTGCGGGTGTTGGTATTGCCGCTCGAAGTCGTCACCGTCAGGGAAACATCGTACACCCCATCACTGGCGTAGCGGTGGCTGGGACTGGGCAGGGTGCTGCTGGTGCTATCACCAAAGTCCCAGAGCCACTCCACGATCGTATCAGAGCCACCGGTGGACAGGTCGGTGAAATTAACATTGAGCGGTGCCGCGCCGGTGGTGGGCGATGCGGAAAAGTCGGCCACTGGCAACTCTTCGACTTCGATGAAGTCCATTTCCGTCACGATGGGGCTAACGCCCACCTCGGTGGTCACACTGAGCGACACGGAGTAGGTGCCTGCCTGGGTATAAACGTGGGTCGGATTCTGGCGGGAATCAGAAGTACCATCGCCAAAGGTCCAGAACCAGGAGGTGATGGGTGAAGAGCCGGCATCAGAGGTGTCGGTGAACTGGACCGTCAATGGCGTGGAGCCAGCGGTTGGCGATGCCGTAAAGGATGCCACAGGGCGCTGCTGCACGGTAATAAAGTTGGCCTTGGTTTCGAGGCTCTCCCCTACCGACGTAGTCACCTTCAGTTTCACCGTGTACACACCCGGGTCTTCGTAGATGTGCACGGGGTTTACATCTTCGCTGGTCGTGCCGTCGCCGAAATCCCATTCGTAGAGGGTAATGGGGGCGGCACCCTGGGTGGAAGTATCGGTAAAGGTGACCTGGAGCGGGCCTTCTCCCGTGCGCGGGGAGGCGGAGAAATCGGCCTTGGGCAAGGCGCGAACCGTAATGAAATCGATTTTGGTTTCCGTATCATTGCCCAGACGGCTGGTAACCGTGAGGGTGACGCGATAGACGCCAGGCGCGCTGTAGACGTGGCTGGGATTCTGCGCGCTACTGTTGGTACCGTCACCGAAATCCCAGAGCCAGTCGGTCAGATCGGTGGAGCCCGGTTGGGACTGATCGACGAAGAGAACGGTCAGTGGCACATTCCCTTCGGTCGGCGTGGCGGTGAACGCCGCTTCGGGCCCTTCAAAAAGGGGACAGCCCATCAGGAATATCGACAGTGCCAGGCAGGTCAGACCTGCGAACAGCTTCTCGCGCATCAGGTTTCCTTTCGGAATTCAGGGCATCGCCGCGCATCTGCGTCAACGTGCCAA
>JAUIMA010000653.1 GCA_030432675.1 Candidatus Hydrogenedentota bacterium
GGGGGCGAATGTGGCCGAGAACATGAGGGTCTGCCGTTCCTGGGGCAAGGTCGAAACGATGCGCCGGATGTCGGGCAGGAAGCCCATATCCAGCATGCGGTCGGCTTCGTCAAAGACCAGGATTGAGAGGTTGTTGAAACGCACGTTCTTTTGATTCAGGTGATCGAGCAGACGCCCGGGCGTGGCGATGATAATGTCCACACCCCGACGGAGGGCCTTGATCTGGGGCTGCATGCCTACGCCGCCATAAATACAGGCGCTACGCATTTTCATGGCTTTGGCAAGGGGTTCCACCACTTCGTGGATCTGGATTGCCAATTCCCGCGTGGGGGAGAGGACCAGCATACGGCTGGGGCCGGGCTTGTGCCGGGAAAGCTCACAGATGGAGGGCAGGGCGAAGGCCAGGGTTTTCCCCGTGCCGGTCTGGGCAACGCCGAGGATGTCTTCGCCTTCCAGGGCGGGTTCAAAGGTCTGCTCCTGGATAGGCGTCGGGTTCTCGATGCCTTTTTCCAGCAGGACATTCAAACAGGGGGTGGGGATATCAAATTCTTTAAAGGACAAAACGCGTCCCTTTCGTAAAAGGGCCGATAGGTGCAAATCACCACGGCAGCTGAGGTTGCTTGCTCAGCTAAACACGCGTGGAAATACTCAGAAGGGAGTGGAACCGGAGAGAAAGTTGAGCAACTGCGGGAAGCACTCCCGCGTCGGAAGAGGGGAAGCGATACGTACGCTTCTTTCCGAACTGAATGGCAGCATAGCAATTCTCATGGGGCCGTATCAAGTTTAATGTCGATATGACCATAGGGGGGTAGTCCAGTTGGAACGCTAGGCTTGCCGGTTGACTCAGTCCGTCGTTTTTGCGCCGACCGTCGCGACTTCGAGATGGGATACGGGTTGGGCGGTATGGCGCTGAGCGTGACGGGCGGCCCGGGCAAAGTCCAGATAACTGATGGCCAGCAGAACGATGCCACTGAGGGAAAGTACATAGCTGAAATTCAGGAAGAACGACAGATAGGTGGCATCGGCCTGAAAGAGATCCTTTGCAAACATGAGCGCGACGGACCCCGTGTAGCCGACGGAGTCGCAGAGGTAAATGGCGAATACCGCCGTGCCCACTGTGCGGGTGGCCGCCACGACGCGGTCGAAGAGTACCGAGCCAAAAGGGACATAGGCCAGATAGGCCCCCAGGCCCACCATGATCATCCAATGGACTCCGCTGATCTTCCCTGCCTGGAGGAGCGCGGTTCCAATGGCGATGAGGGCGCATCCGGCGATAAGCATGCCAAAGACCGCCTTCAACGCCAGATTGTTGTCACGAATCCACGAGATGGGCACCAGCGCCGCCAGCACGCCCAGGGCGACCCAGAGCTCACTGCGGGAGAAGATGCCGGGTGCCTCCCCATAGCCCAGTTCCGCGAAGAGTTCCACGCCAAAGTTGTCGCGAAAATCGCGGAAGGCCGTGAGGCCAAAGTAGACGAGGAGCAGGAAGAGGAGTCCCACGGCAAAGCGGCGGCAGAAGGCAATCCGTTCTTCCCCTGTCATGGGGCGGCGTTCCACCCGCTCCTCCACATCACCTTCGTTGGGCTCGGGGAGCATATCGAGGAGCCAGGCGGAAAGTAGAAAGGGCACGAGGAAGAGGAGTCCCGTGGTTACGGGCATCCACGTTTCCGGGACGCCCAGACTGAGCACCCAGCGGCCCGCATCTTTTACGACGCCGCTTGCCACGATGAAGGAGCAGCTCAGGCCGGCCAATTGCATTTCAGAGGAGCGGCGTCCTTCCAGGTAAGCAACGACAAAACCCCAGACCATGCCCAGCGGGAGGCCGTTGAGAAAAATGGCACCCAGCTTCAGACTTCCAGGGAGCACGGCAAAAAGCAGCAGGGCAAGTTCCGCCACGATGATGGCACCAAAGAGGGCCCAGAGCCGCTGTTTGCGCGTGATCTCGGCACAGATTTTTACCCCGAGATATTTCGAGAGGGTATAACCCAATACCTGACTGACCACAAAGGCGGTCTTGGGCGTGAGATAGCCCCCCAGCAATACCAGTTCCTCGTAGCTTGCCGCCGAAAAGGGTTTGCGAAAGGCATACATACAGAAATAGGTGGCAAAGGACGTCACAATAGCCCAAAGGGGCAGCCAGGTTGTAGGGTGGGTGTTCAGCCAGGCAACGGTGCGACTACGCATCAACGGGGTCCTCGGTTGGATTGGGGCGATGGTCCGGGGGTAGACCAGCGTCGCGATCCTACGGGAGGAGTATTAGCATTTCGTTAACTGGCGGCCTCGTGCCAGTCCTGCCGGGTCATGTCCCAGTTTCGCGCCCAGTAGATGAACGGCGTGTCCAGCGCCGCGATAATCACTTTGAAGAAATACTTCGCCACGGCCAGCTCTACGGCGGTGCTGAAGTCAAAGAGCCCCCACCAGACGATGGCGGAGTAGAGCGTGGTGTCCACCAATTGACTGGTCATGGTGGAGAGGTTGTTGCGGAGCCACAGCATCCGTCCCTCGGTTTTTTTCTTCAGGGCGTGGAAGGTCCACACGTCCAGGTGCTGACTGATGAAATAGGCGAGGAGGGAGCCGAAGACGAAGCGGGGCGAAAAGGTAAACAGGAGGGCGATGGCATCGTGGGCGGCCTGGGCGAATTCTCGCTTGCCCGGGTCCTGGGTGGGCAAAAAAAGGAGGCTCACCGACATGATCACGAAGACAATAATACTCGTGGCAAAGCCCATCATGACGGCCCGGTGTGCCTCTCGTTTTCCGTAGCGCTCACTCAGGAGGTCGGTGGCGAAGTAGATGCCCGAATAGATGATCATGCCGAGACTGGTCTGCATACCGAAAATCGTGGTGAGCTTGGGCCCCTGCAAATTCATCAGGATGATATTGAGCACGATGACCGCATAGAGTCCCTGTCGGCCAAAGAGCCGAAAGAGGACGAGGGTCATGCTCAAGTCCAGGCACACCGCGAGGCCCCACAGGGTATTCTGATGCAGCGAGAAAAAGGTTACGACATCTTCGAGGTTCATGGGGCCTCCGGGTGATTATTGCAGGAATCGATTGGCCATCGTGCCACGGGCACATTCCTGACACAGAC
>JAUIMA010000067.1 GCA_030432675.1 Candidatus Hydrogenedentota bacterium
GTGGGATTGTCTTCCGTGTAGCGATTGCTGCGCACGGTGCATTCCAGGATGACGGTACCCGGAAATCGAATCACGAGTGCGATAAACTGAAGGTCACACACCCAGATGAGCGCGTTCAGAATGCCTCGTCCCAACCAGACGAAGAACCCCCCGACCGCTTCTTCCATGTAAATACCCCTTTGCTGCAATATTTCGATTCACGCTGAGTGGTGTAAATGCCCCACCTCGTTCTGCTTTTCATAGTAGCACAGGCTGCGTTATGATGCAGAAACAGGCGTGTAGTCTGCGCCACAAGAGGAAGGACATCCAAGCCAGCCTATGGCTACTCCCAAAGACGACAAGCAGAAAACGGACGTGCGGGAAGCCGATGCACGGCCCGATCTTCCCCCCATGTCGGGCCACGACCTGGATACGCCGGAAGACGAAGCCCCCACGCCCTCCCAGTTGGTTACCCGTCCCCTGATACCGTCGATGGGGTTGGAAGACGAAGATGCCCTTGACATTGCACGTCCTCTCCCATTTGATGAATCAGAGGACAGTAATTTCGAGCCGGAGACCATCTTTGATGATGCCGGTGCCCAACTGGATATCCCTGCGGCGCGGGAATTGAAGATCGCGCCGGAATCGGTGGCCTATTCTCCCGAGATTGGCGATGTGCTCAACGAGCGTTTCGAAGTGGTCGAGCTGGTAGCCGTGGGAACCATTGGTGCGGTGTACGTCGTGGACGATTTGCGGTTAAAATCGCGTAAGGCCCTGAAGTTAATGCACCCGGAGCTCATGAAAGACCCGCGCGCGGCCACACGGTTTATCGAGGAAATAAAACTGCTTCAGCGATTGTCTCACGAGCATCTGATTCGGGTTTATGATTTCGGTCAGACCGATCGGGGCAATCTATCCTTTTTCACCATGGAGTATGTGGAGGGTATGACCCTTTCTCGCCTCCTCAAGAAAAAGGGCGGCCAGTTGCCGCTGGACAAGAGTCTGGTGCTGATTGATCAGATCCTGGATACCCTGGCCTATGTGCATAAGCACTGTGTCTATCGGAATCTGAAGCCACTCAATATTATCGTCCGTCCGAGTGGAAAGATTGTGATGCTCAACGTGGGACTCTCCCAGGCCACAGGGAGTCAGGGCTTTGACCGCCGTGCCGCCCTGGGCACCATCCAATACATTGCGCCGGAGCTGATTGAAGACCCCGATTCCTGCGGTCCCCCGGCGGATCTCTACGCCGTAGGTGTCCTCTTATACCAAATGCTCACCGGGGAAGTGCCGATGGCCCAGGCTCCCCCACCTTCCCGGGTGAACCGCGCCTTGTCCCGTCGTCTTGACCGGGTCATCATGCGTTGCCTGTCTCACGATCCCGCCAAGCGATACCACTCCGCCGAAGAAACGAAACGGGCTATTCATGCCGCCCTACGTCCCGCGAAGGCAAAATACCTGTTTCTGGCCGTGGGAGCGACCATTCTGGGTGGCCTGCTTTATGCCTATCTGGCAGGAGGTATCTGAATTGGGTATCCCCGCTGGCCAGGAAGCGCGTTTCAATAGTTTCCCTACGAAGTAGTGCTACGCTTCCGCCCGGTAAGCTTTCTCCTGCCGTACGCCGTTGAAGGGGCATTGTGCCGGGCCGTATAATGGGGCCGTGGGACAGGGTGCATTTCGGGGGCACCTGGTCAACGTGGAATGCGCACATCCTGCTCCGCTGAATTCGCTGCAAACCATACCTCAACCCAACCGGAAGTCGTTGTTCTAATTCTATGAGCGAAGCCGAAAGCCAGTCTCCCTCCCCCCAACGCCGCGTGCGAGCCCGCACGGAAGCCGCCCCCATTCTCCAACGGCTCGTGGAGACCCAATACATCCATCCCAAACAGGATATCCTTTGTTTCGGCTGTGGGCGGGGCACCGATGTGAATTGGTTGAAGCGACGGAAGTTTGATGCCGAAGGCTACGACCCCCACGTGCCCTATGGATTCAGCAATATTCCGGAAAAACAATACGACCTCGTGCTCATGATTTACCTCATGACCCGGCTCAAAACCGATGAGGCGCGGCGGGAGGTCATTGCCAAAGCCTTCGCACACCTCCGTCCGGGAGGAACCCTGGTGATTACCAGTCGCTATTGGATGAAGCGTTTGGACGAGCCGAGTCTCGGTCGCGCCGGGGCCTTGGCGCAGTTTGAGCAACTGCTGGAGGGGAATGACACGTGCGACATCTCCTTGCTCGAGGTGGAGTCGGAAGACAACGCCATTGCCGTGGCGGTACGGCGTGCCGGGATTTACGAGCCCCGGTATCCCATTACCTGGATTGAAACTTACGAGGCCATGTCGGAGGTATGTCAGCGTCTGGAACGGGAGCCCATGGTGGCACTGGACGTGGAGACGACTTTGGACGAGCCCCGCGTGCTTTGCACCATCCAGTTGGGCATCGCGAATGACTCGTGGATTATTGACGCGCTGGCCATGGAAGATCTCGCGCCGGTCAAGTCTCTGATGGAAAATGACGCCGTCGAAAAAGTCATACACAACGCTTTCTTCGAGGAGCAAATGCTGGGTAAACATGGAATCCGCATCCATAATGTTATGGATACATTGCATTTTTCCCGCCAGCGCCACAAGAAGACCGTGGGCCTGAGTCACAAGCTGGGTGACGTTTGTGAACGGGAACTTGGTATCTACCTCGACAAGGCCAATCAGACCTCCGATTGGACACTCCGCCCCCTCGCGCCCGACCAAATCCAATACGCGGCCATCGACGTGGAAGTCCTGGTAGACCTCTACCCTATTTTGAAACCCCCGAAAGAACCGGAAATTCTCGAACTCTTCACCGAGTAATCACCGGCAACTGTTTCAGGCGATAACCGGATGGGCGGCGTTGGCCTTCAGGCGCTCCACCGCCATGGCGGCTTCCGAAGCGCGCAGGCAGACCGGGCAATACGTGTGACTTACTTCATGCGGGCGCTCCAACTGAGCTTTCGTCCATGAATCTTCGTGCTTTATCTTTTTGCAAACACAACACTGTACCGTCATGATAAGGACCTCCTTGTCCATTCGTTACGTACATTTACCTTCATCGGCAGGCCGATGGAAAACTTTAGTGTGTTTTCGGTCACCATGTAAATAATTTATTCGGAGGCGTCTCGTGTCCAACTATCCCCACCTTCCCCAGCAGCCCCAGCATGAGTCCGAGTGGCATCAGGCCCTCATCGAACTGGCTCGGTTTCTACGTTCTCCCGAGGGCTGCCCCTGGGACAAAGAGCAAGACACCCAGGCCTTCGCGGGATACGCCTGTGACGAGACGGTTGAATTTGCGGAGGCGGTCGCTTCGGGCGATCGGGCCCATATGGCCGAAGAATGTGGTGACGCCCTGTTTACGCTACTCGCGAGCATCGCTGCGGCGGAAGCAGAGGGTCACTTCACCTATCGGGAAGTACTGGAAACAGCCCACGAGAAGATGATCCGTCGTCATGATCATGTATTTGGGGAAAATCGGGCGGCCACGCCAGAAGAGGCTATGGCCGCCTGGGAGCGGGTAAAAGCAGAAGAAAAACGCCAGAGCTAGACCGGCTACACGCAATTTTTAGCCGCGATTCAATATAAGCTCGAATTACACGATTAAATATTGTATGATTTAGTTTAGCTGTTTTATGGTCAGTATGCTCCAATTGCCCGGGCAATGCGAGGACTTGGGGCCTCAGTGCGAAAGGATCAGGGATGAAATTTGATGTGAATGGAATTATATCGGCGGTGGTGACCCCCTTTACCAAGGGTGGGGAGTTTGTCGATTTTGACAAAGTGGCTCCCCTTGCGGACCATATGGTGAAGAAGGGTGCGGCGGGACTTTTCCCCTGTGGTACCACCGGTGAAGGTCATTTGTGCTCCACCGACGAGCGTAAGACCATCCTGGAAGAAACGCTGCAAGGTGCAGGCAAGAAGGCCAAGGTGATTGCGCATACCGGTGCGATGGATACGGCGACGACCATCGAACTGACCCAGCACGCTCAGAAAGCGGGTGCCTATGCCGCAGCGGTGGTGACACCCTGTTTTTACGGGTACGACGATGCGGCCCTCGAGCAGTTTTACAAGAGCATCGCCAAGGCGGTCCCGGATTTCCGCATCGTGTTGTATAACATCCCCAGCTGTGCGAAGAATTCGCTGTCGGCGGAACTAATCCACAAATTGGCGGCGGGCCACAAGAACATTGTGGGGATTAAGGACAGTTCAGGCAGTATGCCGCTTCTGACGCGCCTCTTCGGCCAGGCTGAGAATGGCTTTGCCGTGATTAATGGCTCCGATGAGCAGGGATTTCAGGCCTTGATGGCAGGCGGAAAAGCCGTCGTCTCCGGTTCTTCGAATGCCTATATTGACCTCTATGTGGACGTCTACAAGAATGTCGTAAAGGGCAATCTGAAGAAAGCCTGGCAGGCTCAGTTGCGCCTGGAAAAAGCCACCCGCCTCTTCACCTATGGTGGTGGTCTGGCCGCCCTGAAAGAAATCATGCGCCAGCGAGGCTTTGATCCCGGCTACGTACGTCCCCCCCAACGGGAATTGGGCGCCGCAGAGAAGAAGCGTATTGCCAAAGGGCTTGCCGAGCAGGGCTTGATCTAGCCCCGGTTCCTGGGACAATACATCGGATATCTGGCCCGGCGCACTCGAATAGAGTGCGTCGGGCTTTCTCGTGTCCACTGCGGAGCAATCGGGCTACCCGCGTCGTCCCTCCCCCGCCCTGTAAAAGAAAACGGGCCTGACGAATCCAGAGGAATTGTCAGGCCCATTGTTGTCGTATGTCCGCAGTAGCTACTGTCCCAGTAGCTCCGTACTGTGATCCACATGCCGATTGTGCGGCGCACGGAATTGAAAATCACCGGGGACCTGCGTCGGGTAGTCGTTGTTAAAGCAGCCCAGGCAGAAGTGCTCCCGCGCACCGCCCGTTGCCGCCACCAGAGCGTCAATCGGCAGGTAGGATAAGGTCTCGACGCCCAGGTAGTCGCGAATCTCATCCACCGTCATGTTGTGGGCGATCAGGCGGCTTGGATTCGGCGTGTCGATACCGTAATGGCAGGAGTTGACGATCTGGGGCGAAGAAATGCGGAAATGAATTTCTTTCGCGCCGTGGCTCCTAAGTATCTTGATGATTTTTCGGGCAGTCGTTCCACGCACGATGCTATCGTCCACCAGTACGATTCGCTTGCCTGCGATGGCGCTCCGACTGGGGTTCAGCTTGATTTTCACGCCGAAGTCTCGAATGCCTTGTTCGGGTTCGATGAAAGTGCGTCCCACGTAGTGATTTCGGATGATACCCATGTCGAAGGGAATACCCGATTCGTGGGCATATCCCAGCGCTGCCGGATTCGAGGAGTCCGGTACGGCCATGACCACATCGGCCTCCACGGGTGCGTGTCGCGCCAGCTCTCGGCCCATATTCTTGCGCACTTCATCGACGCTTGCGCCAAAAATATCACTATCGGGTCGCGATACGTAGATGTACTCGAAGATGCACTGTTTGGGAACCACCGGGTCGAAGGGCCGTTGGGTATGCACGCCATTGCGGTTTATAGTGACTACCTCACCGGGTGCAATCTCGCGTACGCGTTCGGCGTCGATAATGTCCAGCGCGCACGTCTCACTGGCAATAATATAGCTGTCGTCCAACTTGCCCAGCCAGAGGGGGCGAAATCCGTATGGATCCCGGGCAGCGACAATCTCATCACCATCCATTATCACCACCGAATAGGCGCCCATGACATCCCGAAGGGCTTCAATGACACACTCGGTGAAGGTGCTGCCATCCGACCGGGAGATACGGTGCAGGATGACCTCACTGTCCGTGGTCGATTGAAAGATGGCCCCTTTATCTTCCAACTCGTCTCGGAGTACGCCGGCATTGACCAGGTTGCCGTTGTGGGCCACTGCCATGGAGCCACTCCGATAGTCGACGACCAGCGGCTGAACGTTTTTCAGATTGTTGTTGCCGAAGGTAGAGTAACGCACGTGGCCGATGCCCTGTGCGCCCTTCACCCGGGCCAGTTTGTGGGGCTTGAAGACATCGGAAACGAGACCCACACCCCGATGGGCGCTAAGGGCACCCTCATCGGCGCAGACGATTCCGGCTCCTTCCTGCCCACGGTGTTGCAGCGAGTAGAGGCCGAGATAAATCAGCCGGGCCGCTTCGGGGTGGCCGTAGACGCCGAAGACGCCACACTCATCCCGCACCTGATCATCATCATCCCAACCCTGTGGGCGGGGAAAATATTGGGGGGGCGGATTGTCAATCAGGGCGTCAAGTTGCGCTGCATCCATAGACTAGAGGTCCTTTTTGCCGGTGAGCAAGGTGTAGGCTTCAAGGTACTTTGCACGCGTTTGTGCCACCACGTCTTCGGGCAAGGGCGGCTGTTCGGAATTCTTGTCCCAGCCGGTGCTCGAAAGATAGTCGCGGACGAACTGCTTATCAAAACTTGGTTGCGCTTCCCCGGCACGATAGGTTGCGGCAGGCCAGAAGCGGGATGAGTCGGGCGTCAAGACTTCATCGGCGAGCACCAACTCGCCATTGAGGGTCCCGAACTCGAATTTGGTATCACAGAGAATGATACCACGTTCGGCCGCAATTTCCTGCCCGCGATTGTAGACGGCGAGCGCCGCTTCGGAGGCCCGGGTATTCCAGGATTCACCGATAATTTCAGCGGCCTTTTCCGGACTGATGTTGATGTCGTGTCCGTCGGTGGCTTTCGTTGCCGGGGTATAGAGCGGTGATGGGAGTTTGCTGGACTCTAACAGGCCCTCGGGCAAGGGGATGTCACAGACCGTCCCGGTCGTGGTGTATTCCTTCAGTCCGCTGCCCGCAAGATAGCCGCGGATGACGAATTCCACGGGGAACATTTCACACTTTTTAACGAGCATGGAACGACCTGCAAAAACTTCGGGGAGCGCCTGGAATTCGGCGGGGAAATCGGCGATGTCGGCGGAGATGAGGTGATTGGGTATCAAGTCAGCCATCTGTTCAAACCAGAACAGGGAGATCTGAGTCAGGATACGTCCCTTATCGGGGATGCCCACGGGGTTGACCCAATCGAACGCCGATATCCGGTCAGTGGCGACCAGTAAAAGCGTATCCCCCAAATCATAGAGGTCGCGCACTTTGCCGCGCGCGGTGGGCGCGCGATCAGGTAAGGAGGTCTCTACAACCGCATGACTCATATGAAGCTCCACGCAATGGCGTTGCGTTTTCACCCCGATACCGGGGTGAGGACAAGTATCCTGCTGCGTATGGGCGGCAGACCACCCACACCAATTGCTTAGCGGCGATTGTTAGAAAAATGTGCCCTGAAGGTGGGGCTTGTTCACTTCCAACAGGTCGTCGAGCAAGGCCCGGCAACCGGAAGCATTTGGAGTCAGTGGGTTGAGAAGCAGGGCCTGAAAGGCTTTCTCCCGATCACCCGTGACGGCCGCTTCTACGGTCATCGTCTCATAGGCCTTCACCTGCTGCATAAGACCGCGGATGATGGGTGCCGGTGCCTCTTGTGGAATGGCCTTGGCACCATCTTTGCCAATGATGGCGCTGACTTCTACGGAAATATCATCGTCGAAAGTCGGGATGGCACCGTTGTTTCGGCAGCATACGATTTGGCGGTTTTGCCGGTCATTCTCAATGCCGTCGATAAGATAGAAGGCCGCTGTCGAATAGTGTGCACCACCGCGCTTGCCCAATTCTTCGGGCTTCTCATTGAGATTGGGATCGGCGTACTTCTTGAAAAGCGCCGCCTCAATCTCCAGAACCTCTTCGCCCCGGGTCTTGTCTTTTTGTTTGATGGTCTCCAGCGCGGTGTCGGTGGAGTAGAAATACTGAAGGTAATAATTGCAGAACATGCCCAGACTCGACATGGCCGTGATCATATTATCCCGGGTAACTTCATGCTCCCACTCGGAGCGGGCGTTCTCGAAAAACTTTTCGAGCACACCGGCCGTAATATCTTCCCCGGATTTCGTAAATTGGCGCACCCAGGAAAGGTGATTCAGACCCACGTAATCCAATTCGATATCGGAAACTTCACCGCCGAAGTACTTGATGGTCTCCATGATCATTCCGATGGGCACGTTACAGAGCCCCACACTCTTGATCTTGCTGTGCTTGAGCGCGGCTTCGGTGACGATGCCCGCAGGATTCGTAAAGTTCAGCAGGTAGCCATCGGGGGCCAACTCTTCCATGGCGTGAGCCACGTCGAGGATCCGGGGAATCGTCCGAAGTGCACAGGCAAAACCACCCACGCCCGTCGTTTCCTGCCCCACAATATTGTGACGAAGACCAAGCCGCTCGTCTTCTATGCGGGCCTGCATCTGCCCTACCCGAATCTGGGTAATTACGTACTTTGCACCCGTGACGGCTTCACGCATGTCATTCGTCGTATGCACCGTAAAGGGATCGCCGTGGCGTGTCGCCATGCGACGGGCGAAGTCCGCGTTAATCTGAAGACGGTCATTGTCAAGATCCATCATCCAAACTTCCGATACGGGGATGGAATCCAACCGGGAAAACAGACCGTCGAGGAGTTCGGGAGTATAGGAGCTGCCGCCCCCGATGATGGTGAACTTCATGCTAGGTACCTCTATTGAGTTCGTGATGTGCTAACAACAGTGTTGATGATGGTCTGTGTAACCACTGGACCACCCATTTCGTTGCGTGCGCCGTGTTTATCAACGTCTCGTATGGGGTGAAATGTCCACCATCGGATGGTGGTCCAATACGGGTCTGCAAAAGATGACGTTACCCAGGGGCGCACGCCACGCCCACGACAGCCCCGATCATAGCGAGCAGTCTGGTTGGAAGTCAATTTTTCGGCCTCAAAAAGGGATATAATACGGAGAAATGGTGGTCCTATTCCCTACACTCCGGGGCAAAATTCGAGAAAAGTTGGACTTTTGCGCTGTTGCCACGTTAACCTTCAGGAGAGTTGTTGTGGGAGGAGATAAACCGATGGACTTGCTCAAACCTTGTTTCTAGTTCAGCTTGTCGGATATGCCCTGTTGATCCCATTTTTCGGATGGGGTATTTACCTGCTTCGGAGGCGGTTTCTCTATTTTGAAGAGAGTACCGTCACGCTGGAGGTGCTCACCGTCTTTTTTGTGGGTTTCTTTTTCTGGGTGGAGACCCTGGTATTGCGCCAGGCGTTAACGGGCCAGTTGTTGCTCTATCTCGCCGCCATTCTCGGACTCAGTATGGCCGGATTCGCACTCTACGCCCACGTCTTTATCTCCCTGCTCTCCCGTGTCGTGGTTGATATGGTTGCGCCTGGTCAGGATACGGCGGTCGATCAACCCCGGTTTGGCCCAGTCGATGCCTTGGAGCGCCAAGGAGACTATGATGCGGCGTTGGGAGAATATCTGGTGCTCGCCCGGATATACCCCCGTAACGTCGAAGTCTTGAGTCGCACGGCCAATATACACGTGGTGTTGGAGCGCCCCGCGGAAGCGGCGGAATGGTACCTGCGCGCACGGAAACGGGCCGTTCGGGCAGATGATGCACTTGAAGCGGTCAATAGCCTGTGTCGACTCTACGACAACGAATTGGCCCTGGCAGAAAAAGCGGAGTACCAACTCGCCCGGTTCATTCGGGACTTTCCAGACTCTCCCGATGTGGATATCGTACGCGACCGACTCAGCCGCCGGGCGAATAAAACCGACTGGAGTGTTTCGGACTTCCTGGAGGCCATGGACGACGAGCCCGCTGTCGTTGAAGTGCCTGCGGATACGGAAAAAACTGTCCCAGCCCCCTCGGTGCACAAGCCAGCGCAGGTCGTTGAATTGGTGTCGCTTGAGGACGAAGGGGCCGCAGATAAATCAGATCTTGCGCCCGAAAAACGGCAGTCGTCCTCGTCCTCCTTGCCTCAGAAAGGACCTGGTGTATCTTTAGAGCGTTTGGACGATAAGGGTACCCCGGATTCGGTCCGCCCCAAGCCCAAGGCAAAGTCCAAGCCCAAGGCAAAACCTAAACCCAAAAAGTCACCGAAAGTGACGAAGAAATCCTCATCCACGCTGGAATCGATGGATACGGCCCCTTCGGAGAGAAAGAGTCCCTCCCCCGTCGAGGAGCTCGAGCAGAAGAAGCCATCAGGTCTTGGGCTCGAGCCGCTGGATGATCGGGAAACCTGACAGGGTCTATTCCCCGCTTTGGGCAGGTTCCCCGCTGGGCTTGTCGGGCACTTTTGTGTGAATAATGAGTTTTTCCGCCCCCGTTTTCCGGGCGACGTCGATGACGGCCACAAAATCGGCGTAGTCCGCCTCCGCATCGGCCGTGAGCGCCATACGCGCATCCGGCTCCTCCTGGAGCAGGCGCGTGAGTGCTTCTTCCAACCCGGCTATTGCCAGCCCCTCCTGCCCATCGAAGGTAATTGACCCGTCGCCGGTTATGAAAATGTCGTGAGGGGCTTCCTGTTGCGTCGTGGCCGTTGCGGCCGCTGGCAGGGTGATGTCAAGGCCGATGGTGTCACGAAAAACGGAGGAAACCATGAAGAAAATAAGCAATAGGAACATCACATCGATAAGGGAGGTGATGTTGATGACAGGCTGTCGCCGCTTTTGTGGTCTTCCGAAGGCGTTATTCATAGGTTGTGTGTCATCCTTTGTGCCACCCGCAGGTGCGTGCAACCCCGGTGGGTGACCCGCACATCGAGAGGGCATTGTATTCGACCTGGAGGGAATGGCTCAACTGTGGCCACACCCGCTGTTGCCATTTGTTTGCGAAATCTTTACAAATCAGGTAAACTTCCGACGATTGGCGTAATGGAGGGAAGCAACCGTGTATACGGCGATGGGGATCTGAATTGGAACAATTCTCTGTTTGTGTCGCAGAAGACTGCGCGGATGAAAACGACCTGTTGTGCATGGGGCTGCGCTTAAACAACTACCGTGCGCTCTCGGCCTATACCGGACGAGAAGCCCTCGATCTGTGTCGTAGTGGCAAGGTAGATGTTGTGCTGCTCGATGTTGAGTTGCCTGACATGGACGGCTACGAAGTGTGCCGTCAATTGAAGGCGGATCCCACGACGGCAGAGATCCCCGTAATATTTATTACGGCCCACAATGATGCAGAAAACGTGATTCAAGGGTATAATCTAGGTGCGTGCGATTTTATCGGCAAGCCTTTTAATTTGCCCATTGTGATGATACGGATCGAGGCCATAATGCGAACCATGCAATCCGGGGATGAGATCCCCCCCTCTGACGATATGTTTGATCCCGCCTACACCGACCAGCTAACCGGATTGCGGAACAGCCGATTTCTCTTGGAGCGCCTTCAGGAAGAAGTGGAGAAGGCCCACCGCTACGATTACCCCGTTTCGTGCCTCGTGCTGGATGTAGACGATACCAAGGCGCTGGATGCCGAGTTGGGCACCGCGGCCTTGGATGATGTGCTGGTGGAAGTCGCTATGGCCATGCGCAATAGTTCGCGCACGTATGATATTTTGGCCCGCTATGACGGTGCCCTTTTTGCAGCTGTACTCCCCCACGCCCTCATTGAAGAGGCGGTTCGATACGCGCAGAAAATTAACGACGAAATCAGTACCACGACATTCAATGATCCGTGTTGCCCGACCCATGCCAATCTTCGTTTCGGTATTGTTTCGTGCCGAAACGGTGCGGCCAAGGGGGCGGATCATATTCTGGGTGAGGCCATGCGAGGTCTGCTCAAGGCCAAGAGCTACGACGATAAGAGCCTGCACGCCAAAGATTTGAACACCCAGACCGAATCAAGTTTCTGAAAACCCCTTTCAGAAAAGAATGCCCCATAGCGGCTTGGCTGCTATGGGGCGTTCGTGTATTTGGCGGAGCAATCCGAAACGCTTAACCGTGGCGAAACGCTTTCTGCCCGATGTCCGTACGGAATTGCGCTCCGTCGAAGTGAATTTTGTCTACACCCGCATAGGCTTTCTTCAGGGTCTCTTCCAGGGTGGCAGCCTGTGCCGTAACGGCGAGTACCCGCCCCCCTGTGGTGACGAGCGCGCCGTCTTTCAGTCCGGTTCCTGCATGAAATACTTGGGTGCTTTCATCGGCCTCGGCTGCCTCGATACCAGTAATCGCGCGCCCCTTCGGGTAGCTGGCCGGGTAGCCCTCGCTGGCCATTACAATAGTCGCACAGGCATCAGACGTGTAGTCGAGGGCAATGGCATCCAGCGTCCCCGTGCAGCATGCCCGCACAATCTCCACCAAATCGCTCGTCAGTCGGGGTAAGACCACCTGGGTCTCGGGATCGCCGAAGCGGCAATTAAACTCGACGACTTCCGGGCCCTTCTTCGTAATCATGAGCCCGGCGTACAGCACACCAATATAGGGAGAGCCGTCCGCAGCCATGCCAGCGACGCAAGGGTCCAGGACTTCTTTCTGAATGCGTGCCATCAGCGCATCGGTGACTACCGGGGCCGGCGAATAGGCCCCCATCCCCCCCGTGTTGGGTCCCTTGTCACCGTCCAGGGCGGCCTTGTGATCCTGGCTTGAGGCCATGGGGACCACGGTTTTTCCGTCTGAAAATGCGAGGATAGAGGCTTCTTCACCATCGAGGTATCCCTCGATGATGATTTGACTGCCGGCATCACCGAAAACGCCCGTCACCATGGCATCATCGATGGCCTGAAGGGCCGTCTCGTTATCCATCGCCACCGTCACGCCCTTGCCCGCTGCCAGGCCGTCGGCTTTGACGACCAAGGGGGCACCGACGCGCTCAACATAGGCCTTGGCTGCGGTCGCATCGGTAAAGGCCGCGTAAGGGGCTGTGGGGATGTTGTGGCGGGCCATAAACTCTTTCGCGAAGGCCTTGCTCGCTTCGAGGCGCGCCGCCGCCTTACAGGGGCCGAAGACCATGGCTCCCGTGTCAGCAAGGGCGTCGACGATGCCAGCGGCCAGCGGGGCTTCCGGCCCTACCAGTACCATCGCGACATTCTTGTCCTGCACCAATTGCCTTACCGCCGCGAAATCTTCCGCGTCGACGGCGACGCACTCCGCCTTATCGAGTTGCGCCATGCCCGGATTGCCCGGAGCGCAGTAGATTGTTTCGGCAAGCGGACTCTGGGCAGCTTTCCACGCCATGGCGTGCTCACGGCCACCACCACCGAGGACAAGAATATTCATGGGGATTCCTTGCGTTGACATTAATGTTGTGTATTTGTCTCGTGAGGCCGCCCATTCGACGCACAACACGATTGGGCGTCGATGCGGGGCACGCGAGATGGGGTTGTTTTATTCCGCCGGAGGTTCTGTCTGGCGGAGGAACTCCGCAATCGAGCGATCGTACTCCGCCGTGAAGGCGAATGCCTCCTGGGCAAGGCGATAACGGGTGGCAAAAGTTATTTCACCATCATGGGCACGCAGTTCGTGCATTACTGACGCGTAGCGGTCCGGGTTGACCACGCTGGTTACGTAGCGAAAGTTCTTCGCCGCGGAACGAATCATGGCAATGCCCCCGATATCCGTCTGGTTAAAGACTTCCTCCGTCGATATGCCCGGTTGACTCAGCAACGAGCTCACAGGCTGGACATTGACAACCAACAGGTCAATCCACTCCATTTCATAGGATTGCATCTGCTCGCAATGGATTTTGTTATCTCGAATGCCGAGCAGGCCAGCATGAACTTTGGGGTGAAGCGATTTTACCCGTCCGCCCATGAGTTCCGGGACTCCGGTAAACTCTTCAATGCTCGTGGCAGCGATACCCGCTTCACGTAGCACACGGAGTGTCCCCGAAGTACTGATGAGTTCGACACCATATTCCGATAGCACCGATGCCATTTCGACGATGCCCGTTTTTTCGTGACAGCTCAACAAGGCGCGTTGCACAGCAGGCATGGTATTCCCTCCCGTTATTAATTGGCTGGGATGTGTAAAGTAAAAGGATACAAATCATACGCCATCGGCGTGTAAATGTCGAATTCCTGCGGCGAGCCGTAGAGGACATCCTTGTGGGGTGCCCGGTACTTAGGGTCAAGCCGTGCGCTGGAGTTTGTTTTCAATTGGATACACCACTAGAATCGAATGCGTGATGCGTTAGCGCACAGAGAAGAAAGGAACCGGAATTTCGTGAAAATCTGTATCCTTGCCATTGCGAATCCCCTCCATTGGGTGGGCCCCTATGTGCGGGCTTTTCGGCGCGTGGCAGACGTGGTGACGGTGGGGCCTCCTTTCGGTATGGAATTCCTCGAGGGGCTTGGTCTCCCGGGCCGGACAGACCTGCTCAGCCCCAATGATATCGAGACCAATCTGGGGCGGGATGTGGATTTGGCGGGCATACTGCCGGATGGGTGGCGCCCTGATCTGATTGTGGCCATATCCAACTTTGGGCGCTCCCTCAGTCCACAGATGAATGGCCTGGACTGCCCTAAGGTTTATCTCAGTATTGATACCTGGCAGAGCCCGCTGGACTTTCTGGACGCCCTGCACTACGACTATGTATTCGCCGCGCAGAAGGTCTTCGTACCGCACCTTAAATCCACGGGCTCACGGAACGCCTACTGGTTGCCCCTCGCCTGTGACCCGGAACTGCACTACCCTACGGGGGCGGTTCCAACAGCCAGTATCTCGTTTGCGGGGGCGATCGCGCCTTCGATTCACGACGAACGCACCCGCTTGCTCGGATTGCTTGGAGAGCAGTTTTCCATCCATCAGGCGTCCCGCGTGTACGGAGAGGATTACCGTCAGGCCATTTGCGCCGGTAGTTTGACCTTCAATCACGCTGCCGTCAATGACCTGAACATGCGGATATTCGAAGCGCCAGCGATGGGTGTTCCTCTATTGACGAACCGCGCCAGTGACGTGAATGGTCTCTCGGAGTTGTTTTCTCATCAGGAACATCTCCTTATCTACGACAACGATGAACAGCTTTTGGAGTTGGCAGACACCTACCTATCTGATCCCGCTTCAGCCCGTCGTCTGTCCGAAGCGGGACGTCGAGAGGTGTTAGCCCATCACACGTACGACCACCGGGTTTCCGAGATACTGGCCCGGGTATCGGAGGGCTTTCGAGGATTTCCAGGGGCGATGCCATCTTGGGCTGGTGGCGATGGGGTTTGGCAACAGTACATTCCCCGCGATGCCCGATGTGTGTTGGATGTGGGCATGGGGCTGGCTGAGGAACTGCCGGCCCTTCGCGCGCGGGGCCTGGTCCGCTGCGTGGGATGTGCACCCCAGATCGCGGCAAGAGAAAACGTATGGGATGAATTACAGGCCTGGTCAACGCTGGAAGATGCCCCCCTGGAGGTGGACACGGTAGTCGTTTCCCGAATGGGGGCACTGGAGGAGGAGCCGACGGCGGTCTTTCGCCGGGCTTTGGGAGCCTTGCCTGTCGGCGGGACACTCGTGGTTCGTTTAACGGAAATAGAGTGGGCGAATCTGGTGCCTGACAATGATACGGGAGGACTGGTGCGCACCTTTCTCGCGCTCGATGGGCACTTGCTCAACATCTATCTGGACCCCTTGCCCGGTGTCCGTCCACGTCACGTGTTCACCCTTTGTATTCGCAAGCGTTCACGGCCCTTGCTGGATGTGGTCGAAGAGGGGCTTTCGACTTTGCCAGTCGCTTACAATGACGCATTGGATTGGGTTCGCAATCTGGCCCCGAATCAATAAACGGAACGAATTGAGCTACGGTCTGGCCGGTGGCATCTCGCCGCAATCACGCTCGAGCGTCTCACGTATTTTTGCCGACAGGATTGCGATGCTGAACGGCTTAGAGAGAAAATTGACCCCTTTGTCTAGGACCCCATGATCGGCAATAATGTCGGCTGTATAGCCTGAAACGAACAGAATCTTGATTTCCGGGCGAATTTCGCGAATGGCCTTGGCCACGTCGCCCCCACTCATTTCGGGCATGATGACATCGGTCATGAGCAGGTGAATTTCATCGGGATGGTTACGAACGATCGTCAGGGCGTCGTTTGGGGTGTGTGCGGAGAGCACCGTGTAGCCCAATTTTTTCAGTAGCATGGCGCCTAAGGTCAGCACTGCTTGCTCATCTTCCAGCAATAGAATGGTCTCGGTGCCGGTGTGGGTGGCCTTTTCGGTGTCAATTGTCCGTTCGGGATGGTCACGGGTGTTGTGGCGTGGCAGATAGATCGAAAAGCGGGATCCCTTGCCGGGCGTGCTCTCTGCGTCAATAAACCCCCGATTTTGCTGTGCAATGCCGTAGACGGTGGAGAGCCCCAGGCCCGTACCCTCGCCCTGGGCTTTGGTCGTGAAGAATGGCTCGAAGATTCGATTGAGCACCGAAGGTTCCATTCCACGGCCCGTGTCTTGCACGGTCAGGACCACATAGTCGCCCGCTTTTACGATCGCATTTCCAATCGCATCCGATTCCCCTAGTTTCGCGTTGGATGTCTGAATTACGATTTCGCCATTACCATCAATTGCGTCCCGAGCGTTTACGATGAAATTTGTGAGCAGTTGGTCAATTTGACTTGGGTCCATATTGACCATCCATGACACTTCGCTGGGGAGCCACACGAGCTGGATGGATTCGCCAATGAGGCGTCGTAGCATATTCAAGAGGCTGGGAACGGTGTCATTGAGGCTAAGCGGTTTCGGTGAGATTGTTTGCTTGCGCGCGAAGGCGAGCAGTTGGGCGGTCAGGTCGGCCGAGCGTTGTGCTGCCAAACGTACCGCTTCCAGGTTTTCCTCAATGTCAGCCGGGAAAGCATGGTCTGAAAGGAGCATCTCGGTGTGTCCGAGAATGACGCTGAGCATATTATTGAAATCGTGGGCAACGCCTCCGGCCAATCGACCGACTGCTTCGAGCTTCTGTGATTGCCGCAGTTGCTCCTCCAGGGATTTTCGCGCGGCGGCGGCATCTTTCCGCTCGGTGATGTTTCGGAAGTAGACAGAGAGTCCCTCTTCTGAGGGATAAAGACGGG
>JAUIMA010000654.1 GCA_030432675.1 Candidatus Hydrogenedentota bacterium
CTGATCTGCCAGGTGTTTTCGGGATTCCCACCGGTCGAATCGTCCCATAGATTGACGGTTCGGTCCGAAATATTGGTCAACTCCAGGTATTCCACGTCTACACCCACGGGACTGTAATGAATTTCACTGATCACCACAGGACCCACCAGAGGCTGTCCATTGGCCGTTCCCAACGTGTTCAGCGCCTGGGCCACGAAATGCTCCGTGCCATCGCCCGCCACATAGCGCCCGAAAGTAACGCCATTCTCGGCACCGCCAATGGCATAGCCATGGCCATAGCCCGTGAGCCGCCCTTCGGAACCCGTGGCGGAAAAGAGATAGACGTCCTCCCCACCAGAAGCGCTGAGCGCAAAGCCAGGCAAGGCCATCCCGTCGGCCGTTCCTGGCGCATCGCGAAACACGGTTTCGTTAATCACGGTGAAACCGCCCGGACCCAACAGGTACTCTGCCGAATCGGGAATGCGCGCCTTTTGCGGAACACTTCGGTCATCGGTGAGATACCAGCCCCGCAGATCAACGGTCGCTGTCGTGGGATTGTGAATTTCGATACCATCCAGCTGGGGCGCATCGGTGTGGGTCAAGGCCTCGTTGATCAGCACGGCACCAATCGGGTCAGCCACATCCACGGCCCCCGGCGAACCACCCGGCTGACCGCTGGCCCGCCAACTGGCGGGGTCATCTTCGTCCGCCGCAGCATCGCGCAGCACCAGAGAGAAGCCCAGGCCATCGGTCGCGGGAGGCCAAGGTGTTTCATCCTCATAGCGCAAGGAAAAGAACGGGGTGCCCGACGCCGTGTCGACGGTGAGCCGATCCTCGTCATTATTCAGGCCATTCTGATACACATCATCCAGTGTCACCCCAGGATAACGCGTGGAGAAGCGGGCCCTATCCGCAGCCAGCACATAAAATGCGCCAGCCGCCAAGGTCGTTCCCTCGGGGAAGGTGTAAAGCAGCCCTTCGCTGAAATGTACGCCCGACACGTCCAGGGGCGTCAGACCGGTATTCTGAAACTCGATAAAATCCACCCCGTCGACCGGGGGGTTGTACATGATTTCCGTAATCTTCAACTGACCCGCGATAGAACTGACGACCCCCTTACCCACATCTCCGTGGACCCCAAGGGACAAGCTAAGCAAAAGAGACAACACCAGCAATCGGGTCACGGCGCCGGTCACGTGGTGACACCGATCAAGATGACAGAAACAGGGCATAAAAGGACCAACCTCTCCGCGGAAAGCACGCCCGCGTGTTTGTGTGCCGCAGCATGTGTAAGGCCCAACAGTATAGCGACCCAGCGCGTCTTGTCCAAATGGGTCACTCGCCCCAGCGGGCTCTTCGCGACTGTTCTGCAAGCCATTGGCATTGGGCCGCCAGCCGCTCCAGCCACTCCGATGCGGTGTAGCCTGCCACCTTACCACCCATCTGGGGAGCCTGATAGGAAACCGTGGTGATATGCTTTACTCCCACCGCATAATAGAGCGCCACGAGCTCGGCGTACGTCAACGTGCGATACACCTGATACCGGTCAAGGAGGATGTTGGTTCGGTGCTGCATTTTTTCGGGACTTAAGGTCGTCCGAATACACAAATTGGAAACCGCATACGCGATATCTTCCAGGTAGCAGCCATCCCCCGCAAACTCCAAATCGAGAATCGCCGTTAACGTCTCGCCCTGAAAGAGCAGATTGCCACCATGCCAGTCACCATGGATGAGCCCCGTCTCGAAGGCCTCCCGCTTTGCCGAACTCAATACCTCGGTGGAGTCATGGAGAAAAAGGGCAATCTGGTTGCAGTAGCCGTCAATCTGGTTGTGATCGGTGCCAATCTGCCGGGCCACATGAAAAAGTTTTTGCAGCGCCTGACGAGGCACCTCGCTGAAACGCCATTTTCGCGCATCCCGGGGCGGCACCGGCACCCCACGGCATACATGGTGAAATCGCCCCAGGGCATCCGCCGATGTCGCCAGCGACGGCGTGGTCACCTGCATGGGTTCACCCGGCACAAAGTGCTGCAGCTCCATCGCCCAGTCGTCCACCTCCACGATACCTTTGCCATTGCGGGCCCGCTTGATTTCGGCGACGGGAATCCCGTTTTCCAGCAGGTGGGAAGAGAGGTTGTGCTGGAAACGAAGGTTGTCCAACACCACGGCATCGCGGTGATAGGTCTTGGCGAGATACACGCCCTGCTCGGTCTCCACCACCATCTTCCGATGACGTCGTTGGTGCGTCGCTTCCAGTTGACGCGGCAATTGAACCGCACCAAGCTCATAGTGCTCTTGAATAATCGCCTGAACCACATCCATCCCGGAGAGTTTGGGCGTTATGCGTGTATCCGTAGCCATCTTGAGCGAACCCCGACCAGTACCATCAAGTCACATACTGGCTACACTATAGCCGATTCGGAGCGGATGCGCAAAAATATCACCCTCGCCATCATGCGCAGTTTTCCTATTTATTTCCCTTTACGTCTTATACACCTTTCCCTGGCGGGCACCCAATTGGACCGCGCATGCCGGTCTGGGGCATACTACCCCCCGCTACAGGCCCGTAATGGCGTCTGAATCTTATACGGTTCATGAAAGTTTTGTGTGCTGTGCCATCATTTTTCGCGGTTGGCGAATTACGCGTAGTAAGCCGAGGCAAGTTACAACAGGCCAGGAATTTCGTATTACATGGTTACCTTAGAGCAGTGTCGAAGGAAACTGGGCCCGGGGGCCAACTTTTATTGCGAGCACTTCCACGCGGATGCCGGAGAGCACATCGCCCTCTGGGGACCCAGTGGCTGTGGAAAAAGCACCATGCTCAACCTCGTTTCCGGACTTCTCCGCCTCGACAGTGGCACGATCACCGTCGATGACGTCGAGATTCAGGATATGAGCGAAGGCCAACTGGATCACTTCCGGGGAGAGCGTCTGGGTTTTGTCTTTCAGACCTTCAACCTCCTCGCCCCCTTTACCGCCCTGCAGAATGTCATGCTCGCCATGCGCTTCAGCGATACGGTGCCCGCCGGTGAGTGGAAATCCCGCGCCACCATGCTGCTGGAGCGGGTGGGACTCAGTCATCGCCTCCACA
>JAUIMA010000068.1 GCA_030432675.1 Candidatus Hydrogenedentota bacterium
CGGAAACGCTGCTGAATCGCGAACGGGCGGGCTTGCGATAGCGCCACGACGTGGGCCACAATGCGCCGGTCTGTCACCGCAGTGTTTGAGCGAGGAGTCCCCACATGCCAACCCCCACCTATCAGGGCGTCATCCTCGCTGCGGGCGGTGGCACGCGTATGGGCCCCCTGGCGGACCACTATCCCAAGGCCCTCCTCCCCGTGGCCAACGTGCCCTTGATACACCGCCATTTAGAAACACTGCAGAACCTGGGAGTTACCGAGACCTTTATCGTCGTAGGCCATTTGGGCGAACAGGTCCGTGAGGCCGTAGGCGACGGTGCCCGGTGGGGAATGGCTATTCGTGTGGTGGAACAGGGAGAACGCCTGGGCATTGCCCACGCCGTGGCTGCCCTGGAGTCCCGTATCCACCACGCCTTCGTTCTCCTTCTCGGCGACATCTGCTATTCCTTGCACGAGCCCGCCCGCATGATGGAGCACGTCGAGTCCCATCAGGCCGCTGCGGTCCTGGCCGTCAAAATGGAGTCCGACCCCGCCCCCGTACGGCGCAATTTCAGTGTGGAGATGGATGAAAGGGGCCAGGTTCACCAGGTGGTGGAAAAACCAAGCGCCCCCACCACCCTGTGCAAAGGCTGCGGTGTCTATGTCTTCACCCCCGCCCTCTTCGATGCTATCCGAAATACACCCCGCTCCGCCTTGCGCAATGAGTACGAACTGACCGACGCCATTCAGTGCCTCATCGATTCCGGTGCCTACGTCGTCGGGTCTTTTGTCGTGGACTGGGATGTGAACCTTACCACCCCCACCGACCTGATTGAGAGCAATCGCCGCGTGCTGTCCGCCCAATCTAAATCCGCGCTGGTGGGCGAAGGGTGCCAGATCGCATCGGGTACCACCTTCCATGAGACGGTCGTGGGTCATGGTGTACATATCGTGCAGCCCTGTCGCCTCGAACGGTGTGTGGTCTTACCCGGAACGGTCATGGATACCCCAGGCCCCTTGCTGGACCAGGTGTGCTACCCGGAAGGATAGGTGGCCAATCGGCTACTTCGCCCCGGCCCGACGGCGCAGGCTGCGACGGCGGGGCTTCAGGTGGGACGGCGGGTCCAGCCGGGCCGCCTCCCGCAATCGCCGAATGGCCCGGTGCACCGTGCGACAGGCCGAAGACGGCGCACAGCCCATACGCACGCCCATCTCCACGTAGGTGAGATCTTCGAAGTAGTAGAGCTGAATCGCCACCCGCTGTTTCTCGGTCAGACGCCGCCGCATTTGCTTGCGCACCCATTTGAGCAGCCGCGCCTTTTCTTCGCCCCAGGCCAGCCCGGCCGCCACTTCCTCCTCGGTTTCCGCCCACGCCCCGTCGCCCCCGCCAAAGGATTCGATAATCGTCGGTGCGCACGTGACCTTGAAACGGTCGGCAAAGGTCCTCTTTTCCATGGTATTCATCCTCCATATCGGACACCCCCTGCGGATGCCCCTTGCAGCCAATAGAACTGCACCCACGGTAGCGATGAATCCCGGGAAAAGTACTGTGGAAAAGGCGTGTTTTTCCTTGTTTTTTTCTTTGGTAGAGGGCAGGAGCACCACAGGGTGCCGACTATAGAGGGACAACAGGGACGGTAGCACGACGCCAAAATAATGAAAGGAGACGGGGCGGCCGGTCTTTTAAGTCTCATGGGCTATTAATGGGTAAGAGTGAATCGCAACCATTCATAGTGCCACCCGATCCCACGCGACCGCCGGTCGGGTTCGGATGCCTTGTGCCGCATCAAATCGGTGTTTCTTGTGTGACGGTACAGTGACCTTTTAAGTTCTTGCTTTCGGGGGCGTGGCTACGGTGCGATAGATCCTGATGAAACATAGTCGCTCGGTCTCAAGCCCCCCTCGACGAGTCCGCGCGCGTCTCTGTCGTACCTTCCGACCCGTCGATTCCCCTCACCCACAGCAACGTGATATCATAGCGGCTTCCCCCTGAATCAACCACTGGAGACCCATTTTCCATGAGTATAAAAGACGACGTACAACAGGCCATTAAAGAGGCGATGAAAAGCAAAGACCACGCGCGCCTGGAATGCCTGCGTATGGCCAAAGCCGCATTGCTGGTCAAAGAGAAGGCCGGTGCCAAGGAAGACGCCATCTCTGATGAAGAGGCCATTACCGTATTGCGCGCCGAAGCCAAGAAACGGCAGCAGAGCATTGACACCTACGCCGAACTCGGCAAAACCGAGGAAGTGGAAAAGCTGAAGGTGGAAGTCGCCGTGCTGGAAGGCTTCCTGCCCCAGCAGCTCTCCGAGGAGCAGGTCAAGGAACGGGTCCAGGCCTATCTCGCCGCCAACCCCGACGTGAACCACCCGGGCAAATTGACCGGTGCCATCAAGAAGGAATTGGGCGACCAGGTGGACGGCAAACTGCTGAACGCCGTATGTCGCGCGGCCCTGGAAGGCTGACACCTTCCACTGTACCCCTTTTCAATCACCCCGGATACTGCTCCACGCGGTACCCGGGGTTTTCTCTGCTCACCGGAGAGCCACTGCGGCATCGTCTGAAGTCCGATACCACGCCCCATCGATTCGTTTCCATTCCGTCTCCTGCAGGGCCGAAACGGGCCCCAACCCGTTGGACACGGCCGGCGCCATATCGAAGACTGTTTCATAGGTCACGTGTGCCGAGTCGCCCGAGGGCGCCATCACGATGGTGCTGACCTGCTGAGAACGGATAGTCGCCGTCTTCCGATGGATGGAGAAGTCGCGAAAATAGGCGATGACCCGTTCGCGGAGTTCGGGTGAAGGCTCCAGGTAAAATTGGAGTTCATAATAGGCTTCGTCGCGGGACAAATTCTGGAGCCGTTCCAGCAGGTCGCCAAATTCCGTGGCGCGCTGCCGCAGGGCCAGGGTATTTTCGTCTTCCATTACCGCGGACGGTGGAGCATCGGCCGATACCCGCTCTTCGACAGACCCCGCACTACATCCTCCGAGCACGTTGATCGACGCAATCAGTAGCGAAACATAAACAACGGCGGCTCCGGCATCATATCGACTCAACTTCACATCACTCTCCCAAGCGTCCTCTAACTTCGTGGCCGCATCGCGCGCGGTGCATTGGATACTACACCCGGGGGCGGACGATTATTCATGGACGCGACCAGCGGATGGGTCATATGGTTGCGGAAGAGGTTTGGTCCCATGGTGTCGAGCCAAGGCCCGGCAAAAACCTGATACAGATTCCCCCAAGCGTCCATACCCAACTCCATCAGGTAGCCGTCTCTACAACCCAAAGAAGCGGAACCACGAATGAACACGAATTTACACGAATTTTGTTGGCCGCAAGAGAACGTAAGGAACGCAGAGAAGAATTGCGCTTTTCCGTTCTCTGTGTGCTCTGTGTCTCTGTGGTGAAAAAGCACTGGGTGGCTCGCGACAGTCGTCCCTTGGAACTTCGAGCCCGACAGTATTTTCTCTATGCTTATCCGTGCTATCCGATTAATCCGTGGTCAAAATTCGGTATTTCTCCATTCCTTCTTTGCGAATGAATCCCTGAGAAAGAAAAGGCGATACGAACGCTTGCGCGTTTTTCGGTCAATCTCATTCGTGTAAATTCGTGTTCATTCGTGGTTCAACTTTTTTGGGGGTCGCGGCCAACGGCTGCGCCAACCGTAACGCAATCTGGAGGGGCAACTATCACTCCCAGGTATCACGAAACATCACGAATGCCATACACGAAAAAACGGCGCGTCTTGGAGAGTAACTCTCACAAGACGCGCCGGAAATTTTAGATACGTATGGGCTTAGACGGCAGCGACAGCTGCTTTAGCCGCAGCAGCCTTGGGGCACTGCTTGGCTTCACCTTCGGAAGAAGCAGCCTTGGCCTTGTCACAGGTCTTGGCTTCGCCTTCGGAGGAAGCAGCCTTGGCTTTGTCACAGGTCTTAGCCTTGTCACAGGTCTTGGCTTCGCCTTCGGAGGAAGCAGCCTTGGCCTTGTCGCAGGTCTTAGCCTTGTCACAGGTCTTGGCTTCGCCTTCGGAGGAAGCAGCCTTGGCCTTGTCGCAGGTCTTAGCTTTGTCACAGGTCTTGGCTTCGCCTTCGGAGGAAGCAGCCTTGGCCTTGTCGCAGGTCTTAGCCTTGTCACAGGTCTTGGCTTCGCCTTCGGAGGAAGCGGCCTTGGCCTTGTCGCAGGTCTTAGCTTTGTCACAGGTCTTGGCTTCGCCTTCGGAGGAAGCGGCTTTGGCCTTGTCGCAGGTCTTAGCTTTGTCACAGGTCTTGGCTTCGCCTTCGGAAGAAGCGGCCTTGGCCTTGTCGCAGGTCTTGGCTTCGCCTTCAGAAGAAGCGGCCTTGGCCTTGTCGCACGTCTTGGCTTCGCCTTCGGAGGAAGCAGCCTTGGCGGCCGTCAGCGGACAGGTTTTGGCTTCGGCTTCCGAGGAAGCGGCATGGGCAACCGCCCCATCAAATCCGAAGAGGGACGCGACGGCAACCTTGGCATCCGTAATCTTACAGCCGCTCGTGCCGTTGCTGGCCATTACACCCGTGGTTGCCACGCCGGACAACATCACCAGGGCGACGATGAAGGCGGTCCATTTTCCGACGCTACGCTTCGGGGAAGCGGTGCTCTCTTCGGTCGTCATGCCTTCGTGTTGTTCTTCATTCATTGGGTATCACTCCTCAATCTGGGTTATTTTCTGCCTGCAGGGATGGTAACTCACTGCATAGTTCATTCGTAGCCAATCCATAATCATGTCACATCGGGCAAGAACCCGAAGGACTCCAGCATATCAAATAGTCCCCAATCTTGCAATCCGTCCCTTTCAGGTCTCCCGACACACGCCCGGCCCTGCCGAGTCGACTTAACCAATTAAAACACAACACGTTACAGCAGATACCCATCGAAGTGGTCCGGGGCGTTTACCCTATCGTGTCCCCATACACCGCCAAACACCGTCCGGTGGCCTCGTGGGACGTAGACGGCAGCGGAAAGAATTTGTACACTGGGAGTGGTGATCAACCTTGGAGAGCCCCCACCTCATGTACCCTTCTATCGCCTGTTTCATCGCCCTAGCCCTGGCCCCCGGTGCCTTGGCGGCCCCCCTCTTTGACGCGGCCATGATCTTCGAAACCGATGGCCCCAACCACGTGCACGCCTCCAGCCTGATAGAAACGCCCGGCGGGGAACTCATCGCCGTGTGGTATGAAAACGGCACGGTCATCGACGACCCCCGCTACTACTACGATCGGAAAGACAAGAGTTCTGATGTGCGCATCGGTGGCGCGCGCAAGCGGGCGGGGGCCCCTTCCTGGAGCCCGCCCTTTGTCATGGCCGACACCTTTGGGGTTTCGGACAACAACCCCACCCTTACCATCGATGCCCAGCAACGGCTCTGGCTCATCTACCCGACCCTATTAGGCGTTCCCGAATGGAGCTGGGGCAGTGCCTTGATTCGCTATCGCATTGCCACCGACCTCACGGGAGAGGGCGCACCCCGCTGGGAAAAGAGCGATATCCTCGTACCCCATGCCACGGGGCTCGCGGAAGTCCTGGAAGCGACCGAGGCCTCCTGGAAAGAAAAACTCGCGGACTCGGACGATGACGCCTACACCCAGCAGGTGATGGGCTATATTCAGGCCATGAAGGAGCGCCTGAAAGAACCCCTCGTGCCCCGTCTGGGCTGGATGCCCCGGGCCCACCCGCTTGTTCGCAGCGATGGCGCCCTGCTACTTCCGCTGAGTAATGAAAACATGAATATCGCGGTCATGGCGATTACCAAGGATGGCGGCGAAACGTGGACCTATTCCGCGCCCGTACCCGAGGCCGGTCTGACCCAGCCGACGGTGGTGGAGTTGGCCCCCATGCACCTCGCGGCCTTCTTTCGCAATGGCAGCCCGGAAAAGCGAATCAAGCGCAGTGACTCGATGGACGGGGGCCTGACCTGGGGCAAAGTCACCCTGACGGACCTCGTGCACCCCGGCGCAGGCATCGAAGCCCTGGCCCTGAAAAATGGCCACCTCCTCATGATTTACAACGATGTGGAGTCCAGCCCCCGGGACAAACTGGCTGTTTCCATTTCTGACGATCAGGGGAAAACCTGGAAATGGACGCGCCATCTGGAAGATGTGGACGGGGCACGCTTCGATTACCCTTCCATTATCCAGGCGGCCGATGGCACACTGCATGCCACCTATAGCTACAACCTGGAGACGATTAAACACGTCCACTTTGACGAGGCGTGGGTCATGGCCGGTGATTGAGAAGCTGTGATTGCTGATGGGCATAGAAGCGTGCATAATGACGCGATTGAAAACCTGAACGATTGAATTTAGGCACACTGAATTAATTACTGAGAGAATTTTCATGGCAGACACAATCAAAACCACCATTTGCTATCGTCCGGTTGGACAGGCAGAATTGGACCTCGTTGAGGCGTCTGGTTTTAAACGGTGGCCGCCTCGGCTACCCGACCAGCCCATCTTCTACCCCGTTACCAACGAACAATACGCCATCGAACTCACGAAGTGGAACGTCGATGACTTTGGTGTCG
This sequence comes from Candidatus Hydrogenedentota bacterium, assembly GCA_030432675.1. Lineage (GTDB taxonomy): Bacteria > Hydrogenedentota > Hydrogenedentia > Hydrogenedentales > JAEUWI01 > JAEUWI01. The sequence goes on from JAUIMA010000068.1 coordinate 6,526, forward strand.
GATTCGTGACGCGGTTTGAGGTTGAGGAAGCGTACCTCAAGCAATTCGAGATTCAATGCGTGGGGGCAGCCCACCAAACGGAGTGGTGGATTCCGGCGGAAGAACTTGAGGCGTTTAACGACGAGATTGTCGGCCAAATTGAAATTGTGGGCGAATACCGTAAAGAGCGGTAGTCTTTCTGGCAGCAGTCCACTGTTATACCTTCCCAATCCGCCATCCACGTCTCTGAATTTGCGGCCCACCAAACCTGGAGTACAACATGATCCGACACGCCGTTTCCCTACTGTTCCTGCTTACCACCCTCTCTCTCTGTGTCTATCCCAAGGCCCAAGGCGAAGAGACTCCTCTCACCCAGACCTTCACGGCGGTGGCCGATGCCACGGTGTGGCCCAACCTCACCCGCCTATCCGATGGCACCCTCCTGCTGGCGGGCTTCGAAGAGCCGAGTCATGGCCAGGTGGAAGGAGATGTGGGCTGCTGGGTCAGCGACGATGAGGGATTGACCTGGAAGAAGCAGGGCACCCTCACCGAACACGCGCCCAAGACCGTCCGCATGAACCAGGCCGTGGGCCTGGACGCCGACGGCAAACTCATTGCCCTGGTGGGCGGCTGGACCGATGTGCAGCAGCCGGATGCGCCCAAGCGCAATATCTTCCGGGATGCCATCCTCCGGCCGTGGGTCTGCCAGTCGGACGATGGCGGAAAAACCTGGCGCAAGCACGAGAACTTCCCGGCGGATGAATTGGGCCGGGAACTGGTGGCCTTCGGAGACATTGTGGTTTCAGACGAGGGCCGACTGAACGCCTCGGCCTACGCCACCTTGTATTACGACAAACCGGGAAAACCTACGGCCTACTTCCTCGTCAGTGAAGATGGCGGGGCCTCCTGGAAGGTCCGTGCGCCCATCGCGGAGGGACACAACGAGTGTTCCCTCCTCTACCTGGGCGATGGTGAATGGCTGGCGGCGGTGCGCGCCAGTGGCTGCAACCTCTTCCGCTCCACCGACGACGGGGCCACGTGGACGCAGGTCTTCGAGTTGGGCGAACGAAAGCAACACCCCGCCCACCTCTTGAAGCTGAAAGACGGTCGTATCGTGGTCACTTTCGGCGACCGCCGTCCCGGCCACTTCGGCATCCGCGCCCGTATCAGTGAGGACAAGGGTGAAACGTGGAGCGCGCCCCACTATGTGGCCACCATGCCCGAATGGGACGGCGGCTATCCCGCGAGTGTAGAACGGGCGGATGGCACCGTGCTGACGTTGTTCTACTCCAAGTCGGGCGAAAGTTATTCGGTACAGGGTGCCGTCTGGAGTGTTCCTGAGTAGTGGTCGGCGACTTTCCGGCCAGGCAGGTAGAATTCGATGTACCCGAGTGGGCCAACGTGGGTTAGCCTTCCAGGCTGACATGTAGTGCGTTCGAAATACACACGGGACCGAGTCTTCAGGAGAAGCACCTCGAAATACCACAGCCAGCCGTTCACCACCGCGTGCTATCGGGCACATTAGGATCGCCTTACGTCAGCCTGGAAGGCTAACCCACTCTGGCGTACCTTCGAGCAGTAAGACGCGCCACGCTCACGTGTGTTCACCATCCACGTGACACGTCAGATAGAGTGCGCTGCGCGAATGACCGTCGACGCCCAAACCACCCAACATGCTGCCAACCCGGGGCTTGACCGTGTATAGTAGCCACAGTCCATCCCTAATCACTACCACCCCGAGAAAACGCTGAAATGGCCGAAGATCTCTTTGAAAATGCCGCTGCCGAACGGATGCGGAAAGAAGCCCCCCTGGCCCGCCGTATCGCACCCCGCACCCTCGATGACTTCGTGGGGCAGGAACATATCCTGGGACCGGGAAAACTCCTGCGTCGTGCCATCGAGGCAGACCGCATCACCTCCCTCCTCCTCTACGGACCGCCCGGCACGGGCAAAACGGCCCTGGCGCGTATCATCGCCATGCGGACCAAGTCGGCCTTTGAGCCCCTGAATGCCGTCACGTCGGGCGTAAAGGAACTCCGGGAACTCCTGGCCCAGGCCAAGCAACGGCGCATCCACCAGCAGAAGCGCACCATCGTCTTCGTCGACGAAATTCACCGCTTCAACAAGGCCCAGCAGGATGCCCTCCTCCCCGATGTGGAGAACGGCAACATCACCATGATCGGCGCCACGACGGAAAACCCCTTCTTCTCCGTGGTCGCGCCCCTGCTCTCCCGCTCCCAGATTTTTGAGTTCAAGCGCCACACGGAAGAGGCCCTCGTGGGCCTCATGCGCCGGGCCCTCACCCATCCCGAGTTGGGGATGGATCCCGAAACCATCACCGTGGACGACGATGCCCTCGCCCACATCGCCCGCTATGCGGAAGGCGACGTGCGCCGCTCCTTAAACGCGTTGGAAGTGGCCCTGCTCACCACACCGGTAGTCGATGAGAAAATCCATATCACCCTGGAAGAAGCGCGGGAGTCCATCCAGCGGAAATTGCTCCACTACGATGGCACGGGCGATGGCCACTACGATGCGGCCTCGGCCTTTATCAAATCCATGCGGGGGAGCAATCCCGATTCGGCCCTCTATTGGATGGCCCGCATGCTCGAGGCGGGGGAAACGCCCCGCTTTGTGGCCCGCCGCATCTGCATCGCCGCCGCCGAAGACGTGGGGAACGCCGACCCCATGGCCCTGGTGCTGGCCAATGCCGCCTTCCAGACCTGCGAATTCATCGGCATGCCTGAAGCGCGCATCATGCTCGCCCAGGCCGTGACCTACATTGCCGCCGCGCCCAAGAGCAACGCCGCCTACACCGCCATCGACGCCGCTATTGCCGCCGTCCGAGAAGAAAAAACCACGGAAATCCCCCAACACCTTCAGGATGCCCACTACAAGGGGGCCAAGCGCCTGGGTCACGGGGCCAATTACCAGTACGCCCACGATTTTGAGGACAACTATGTCCCCCAGGATTACGGCGTGCCCCGGGGCACCTTCTACCAGCCCACCGAAAACGGCAAGGAAGCCGAGATTAAGGCGTGGATGGAAGCACTGGACGAGCGGGATCGCAAGGCCTAAAGACACTATCCTTGCGGTGCGGTTGCCTCGTCGGAGAGCCATGACAAATCCAGTGCACGTTGGCTCTTTACACAGTCTTGCAGGTACAGATTGATGAGGGTCTGATAGGGAATATCGTGTTCCTGGGACATCGCCTTAAAGTAGGTGATGACATCCGGATCCAGACGCAGTGTGATTTGCTTCTTAAGGCGTTTGGCGTAGGGATTTTTTCGGGACTTCATGGTGGAGAGGTCGTATTCGTCTTTCATGGTGTCACCTCACGTAATGGACAGACTCGGAAGCCGTCGCTTTTCTGGCAGATATGATGCGAATCACGTCGTCACGCTCGCGAAAGCAATGACAAATCAGAAGCAGTCGCGCCGTGCGACTCATACCGAGGAGTAGAAATCGATCTTCCTCCGAGGAGTGTAATTCGTCCTGAAACTCCACCGCGTATTCGTCCCAGAAGACACTCTCCGCTTCCGGAAACGATACGCCATGTTTCTTGAGATTAGATCGGGCCTTGTCTTCGTCCCATTCGAAACGGATCGCGCTCATAACTACATTGTAACTACGTACCCGCGACTATGCAAGCCCGATTCACTGGACAAGAGCCGGGTGGCGGGCGTATCGTAACCCTATCATCTGGATGAGACACGGCCATGGACAACCGGCAGGAGAACCCGTTCCCATGTTGACTGTATTGTTACTCTCAGGGGTTATTGTTTTTGGGCTCGCTTTCGCCATGTGGTTGGCGACCTTCCTCTTAAACCGGGGACTCAACACGACGCTCGAAACCGAGTATGAAGCCCATAAGAGTGTGTGGGAGCAATTGGGCTGGGGAGCCGTCTTGCTCGGCATCACATTGGCCTTTGGGATTGCCGTGTTTCAGACGACGGGTGACGCCGTCTTGCCAGACGTGCCACCGGGCCTGGAAAAAATGGGGAGCCCCATCGCATCCTCTGTGCCCGATGACAACGGCATGGAAGCGACCCTGGTCGGCGGAGGCATCTTCCTCTTCGGCGCGGCGTTCTTGCTCTGGCTGGTGATTTTCTTTGTAAATCGCAGTGTAAGCTCATCGCTCAAGACGGCCCGGGAAGATCGGCGCTCAGAAGCCGCCCAGATTACCTTGGGGGTCGTCCTTTTTCTCGTGACTGCCTGTCTCATAACGACATTCTCGCAGATGGACCGCAGTGCCCTCGTGCCTGATGTGGCGATCGCCACGCCCGCCGAGCGGGTACAGGCCATCGTGCCCCAAAATGAATTGGTGAAGAAACTGGACGTCGAAAGCGAAGAGGACCTTTCGGAAGTCGTGATCGAAGTTACTGAATAGGGTGTTCCGCGAAACGAAGGACCTAAAGGACGAGAAAGACTTATGGGACCGTGGAGAAGCGTCTTCGCGCGTCGGTTCAATGGCGCAGCCCAAGCATCCTAAGTCGTTTACGTCCTTTCCGCCCCTTCGGTCCTTTTCCATGCGCTAAAACAGGTTCTTCTCCATGCGATATCGCTTCCTGATCGTCGTCACCTTCCTTTCCGCCACGGCCAACGCGGCCGAGCCCGGCCGTGCAGTTACTGGCGATCCCGCCAACGAAGTTTTCCTCGCCAACTCGCATCTCTCTGGATGGCTCCTCGACAACCTGGGCAATGCGGGACGGGACGGTGGCGGCTTCAATCTCCTGAGCCACGTGACCTTCCCGGAAATGAGCTTTTACCGCGACACGATGGTAGGGCTCAATTTCGAACACATTTTCAATGGCGCCGCTGCAGACGAAGCCATTTCCATGTTTACCCCCCGCAAGGACCCGAATACGCTCCACGTCACAAGCCCCCGAACGGCCTCACTTCATTGGCCTGCGGCAGATTCCGCGTGGGCCATCGACTGCACCATGACCTATACCTTCGTCGAACCCGACGCCATCGATATGGAATTCTCGGCCACCCCTCGAAAAGAGACGTGGCCCCAGGGTTACCTCGCCTTTATGTGGGCCAGCTACATGAACCGCACCGTCGAGCGCCCCATCCATTTCTGGGGCACGGACGGCACGAGGGAAGGGTGGATGTCCTTTGGGGAAGACACGGAGAAAGCTCCAGGATTCGAGGTGGGCACGGTGGCGTTCCAGGGGGCACCTCTACTCCCCTATGAATCGGGATCCAAAACGCTCAACATCATCGAGCACCCGACGAAACGCTTCGTCCTCCCCTTCTACTATGGCCTACTGGATGGCGACCACGATTTGAAAACTACCGATGATCGCTTGGCCTATGTCCTTATGTTTGATCAGGCCGCCCCCATGCGCTTCGCCCTCTGGAACTTTATCAACAATGACGACGGAAAGGCCGATCCCCACAGCCCCGCATGGGATTGGCAATACGTCATCCGTGCCCCCAAGGTGGGGCAGACCTATGGCTACCGCATGCGGGTAGTGGTGACGCCGTTCACCACCCGTGAGGATATCCTCCTGCGCTATCGGGCCTGGGCAAAAACATCGCCAATGCGTCTCCTCGAACCTTAGATGTCGGGAGCAATACGGCGCGCAACACGCCCCTGCCCCAGGAACCCTCACACGAAGCCGATACATTCCCGTCGCCGTGCGTCGGCACCTACCGGTTGTAGAGGACAACAAAAGACCTAAAGGACGAAAACGACGTGTTGAGACGCGAGTCAAAGGTCCTTTCGGTCCTCGTATTCAGACAATCACGGCAATCTGGTCCTCCAATGGCCCAATTCCCACCGTAGACAAAACGCCACTTGACGTGAGCAATTAATTACGTTACTATTTAGTCACCTATTGATTGGCCACTATCCCCTTGAACCAGGAGCAAGACCATGAGTACCGTAAGCACCCCATTACCTCTGTTGAACATCGAACAGGAAATCGAAATCAATGCCGCGCCCGGTGATGTCTATCGCGGCCTTATTGCCCAGTTAAAATCCCTGGACGCCAATGAACCCGGCAAGACACTGGATTTTGAGTTAGAAGAGTGGCCCGGTGGCCGCTGGTTTCGCGACCTCGGCAATGGATCGGGCCATCTCTGGGGATTTGTCCAATCCATCAAGCCACCGCACCTGCTGGAACTGTATGGCCCCATGATGATGTCCTTTGCCACCGCGAACAATCTCATCATCCGCATCGAGACGATTGCCAACGGCTCCAAAGTAACCTTGCGACATCAATGCCTGGGAGACGTTCCGGACCAATATCGCGATGGGATGCCGGACGGATGGTGCAAGGTATTGGAAGGTACCAAAAAGCGTGCAGAAGCCTAGAATCAACACGAGACACGCGCAGCGCCGATTGGGTGGGTATCCATGACGGATAGCCTCGACCCTGTATGGAAAGCCTTGTCGGATCCCACACGTCGGGCCATCCTGGATGCACTCCGGGATGGCCCCAGGACAACGACGGAACTGGTGGAACTTTTCCCGGCCCTATCGCGCTTTGCTGTCATGAAGCACATGGATGTCCTCCGCGAAGCGGGCCTCTTGCGAACCCGGGCGGAAGGACGCAAGCGCATCAACTCGCTGAATGTCGTACCCATCCGCCAAATCTACGAACACTGGGTCAGCCCTTATGCCGATCTCTGGGCCAGCAAATTGCTTCGGCTGAAACGCGACGTTGAGGGCACCGACGACGCGGGTAACTGACCTCCTTCACCGTCGAAACCGCCAGCGGGAATATCTGGAATCCGCTTGTGTGTTGACCCGAGTAGGATACTTGGAGTGCTCGAACGGGTACGATCGCGCTGCCGCACGGCTCAAGCCCCCCCTGTTTCAGACCGCCATCTGCCCCTGCGGGTTGCTGCGCCGCGCGCAAACGTGGGCATGAGCCGGGCCCCACTCCGTATCCGTCACGCTCCACGACGGAACAGGTAATCCGGGCGCTCCCATATGCCGGCGAGTTCATTGCTATCCTGGAGGGGATTACGATGACGTGTTTGGAAAGGTTAATCGACAATCCGAAACGGCGAAGGTTCACAGCAATCACCACGGCGCTATCCATGCTCGTGGTGCCCGTGTCTGCGGCCACCTTCGAGCGCGCGGGCACACTATCCGCCCCGGAATTGCTTCCACCCTATCTCCTATCGGGACCTGAATACGTCGTCGAAGACGACGTGTACAATGACGGTGAAACCAATCACTATACGATTCGATCGCCGCTGGGAGACCTGAGCGCAGCCGGCCGCGATGAATTGGAAGCGCGCATCCAGGAGTTGCGGGCCCTTTCTCTGCTTCTCGACACAAAGCCCCGTACGGGTGCTATGGTCGGTTTCAATCAAGGGCTGAAACGCGTCGTGATGTCTCCCTACAAGACCGTGAAACGGGTGGCCTTCAACCCGCTGTATGCCGTTGAAGCCGTGCCCGGGGAACTCGTCGACTACGCGGGCAAGATTGCTTCGGTCACCGACCTCGTAAAAGAGGGTCCCCGGGTTTTCATACGAAGGAGTCTGGGGATCGATGGTGCTCGTAAAAGCCTCGCACGACGTCTTCAGGTAGATAGCCAGACCGACCATGAGGCGCTTCGTGCAGAGATCCGACGGGTTGGTTGGGGGATCTGGATGGGCGAACTCGTACCGAATATGGGTGAACAGTATATCGATTTGGAACTCGATCTCAGCACTCAGATTGGCAGCGTGGGAGAAGGAAATCTGGGACGTGCCGTAAGCGCACTGCGACGAGAAGTATTTCCGAGAGCCGCCCGGCGCATGCTGCGAAGAATGGACGTGTCGAAGGAGGAGACGCAGGCATTTCGCTATCATCCCTACTACACAGGGCGAATGCGCGAGCACCTTGCCGTCGCGCTGCGCACCATGAAAGAAACGGAGAACAGACCCGATTTTATAACATGGGCGAATACAGCCACTTCGATGTATACAGCGAATCAAATGGTGCGTTTTTCCCAGGTATTCGCAGTACATCATGCGGAAAAGTCTCCGGTGCGTGCATTCCACGCCAATGGCGACATCCTTCTCATAGAAATGGCGGAAGGTAGAATGGTACTGCCCCTGACGCAAGACTATCTGATTTGGAACGGAGCCGCTGAAGAGCACATCACCTCAGCGAAGGCCCTTGTCGCGGAGGGGGGAACGGATATGCCACTGGACGTCTGGTCCACCGGGTCGGTCTCCCCCCGTTTTAATACGGAACTCGCCGCCTTGGGGCATGCCGTTCACATAGAAGTCGACCGGTCTGCTGAGTCCTTTGCACCTCCAAAGCGCGGCCTCGGTCGTCTGGAAGAGCACTATGAACGTCACGTGGAGGATCCCATTCGCAATCGGATGCCGAAGCGCATGAAGGAAAATCGAAATCAACGACTTGTGCTCGAGCCGCTGCCACGGAATCTGGAGTAGGCGATGTACGGGGCGCAACGCTACCGTTGGCGCGCCCCAAAAAACACCGTTATTGCATCCCCTTTCTCGCCCGGCTATATTGACTCATACACTTCGAAAGGGTCGGGAACCATGAGCAACAACTACGGCGACTACCAACTGGGCGTTTACCTCCAGGGCATGATGGGACACCAACCCGACTTCCCCTTTGAGCTCAACGACGTCGAGCAGCAGGCCCGTGAAGCCCTCGACCCCCGGGCCTATTGGTATGTGGCAGGCGGCGCCGGAGCCGGTGAAACCGTCCGGCGTAATCGCAGGGCCTTCGCACGATGGCAGCTCACCCCCCGAATGCTCTCGGACGTGTCCACACGGGACCACCGGGTCACGCTCTTCGGCGAGACGTTCAACGCGCCGCTGCTCCTCGGGCCGGTCGGCGTCCAGGAAATCATACATCCCCAGGCGGAGCTCGCGGTGGCCCGGGCGGCTAAGTCCCTCGGCGTGCCCATGGTCTTGTCCACCCTGTCGTCCTATCCCCTGGAAGCCGTGGCCGAAACCCTCGGCGATTCGCCCAAGTGGTTTCAACTCTACTGGCCCGGCGACCCCGCCCTCGCTACCAGTCTCGTTCACCGTGCTGAACGGGCGGGCTACACGGCCATCGTCGTCACACTGGACACCAAGCTCATGGGCTGGCGGGAAAAAGATTTACAAACGGCCTACCTCCCCTTCCTGGAAGGCAAAGGCATCGCCAATTACGTCACGGACCCCGTGTTTTGCGATGCCTTGGAACTCCCCCCGGCCAGTGACATGCAATCCGCCATCGGACACTGGGCACAAATCTATGCCGACGCCAGCCAGACCTGGGACCATCTCGAAGCGCTGCGCAACGCGACTACCCTCCCGATTGTCTTGAAGGGTATCCTCCATCCCGACGACGCACAGAAAGCCATGGACCACGGTGTGGATGGCATCATCGTTTCCAATCATGGCGGGCGTCAGGTGGACGGAGCCATTGGCGCACTGAATGCGCTACCCGAAATCGTCGATAAGGTGCCCAATATGCCCGTGCTCTTCGACAGTGGGATACGCCACGGTGCCGATATGGTGAAAGCCCTGGCCCTTGGCGCGAAAGCCGTGTTACTGGGAAGGCCCTATGTCTACGGTCTCGCCGTGGACGGAGAAAACGGCGTGAAGCACGTGGTCCAGCGCCTGCTCGCCGACTTCGACGTGACCATGGCCCTCATCGGTGTGGCGAAGTCCGGCGACTTGTGTCGGGCCCATGTGACACGGGAAGACGCACTGCCGGGATGAGAAAAAAAGGACCTAAAGGACTGAAAGGACATAAATGACAAGGGGGGTGGGCTCCCTTCGCAGGTAGCCCGGCCACCCGCTCACGTGTCCTTTACGTCGTTTTCGTCCTTTAGGTCTTTTACTTTATGTACTCTCGCTCCAGGCAAGGATTGGGAACTAGGGCAAGTTTCCTGATCAACCTACAACTTAAAGTTTTTGAATCGTACTGTTTGTTCGACTTTGTCATATGAAACTACCAACCGAATACACATTATATATCTTGGGTCTTTTACATGATAAAACTTAGACTTTGGTTTTTTTAACAAAATCGGGTCTGGACCGGAACAAAATTGATCAAGAAGTTGACCGACACCTAGATTTCCGCTCTCAGGAACAGTTTCGGGGAAGTACTTCTTTACAGACTTAGACACCGACGACACATCAATCTGGTGGGCGGAGTTTAACCCAATACAATACAAGACTTGATTTTTTCTGCCAATTTTCGTTTCTCGGCTATTTTGATGTTTTTCAAGAGTTGCGTAG